>JBBJOE010000030.1:0-16066 GCA_037721765.1 Thermomicrobiales bacterium | reverse complement strand
CCGTTTTGGGAAGGAGCAGAGACGTGTACGGCGCAGGCGAAGGTGGGGTCTGGACAGGGGTCGATCACCGGGTCAGGGGACACCATGGGGTCGTCAGGAGTGACTGGCGGGACCACGAGAACCGGGACCATGAGGACCACCGGGACCGCCATCGGAGGCCGGCGGCGGCCGGCACGCGAGCCTACCGACCGGTCGCGCCCGGCATACCTCCCTACCGGCCGACGACCGGCACGCCTCCGCACCGGCCGACCGTGACCCGGCAGAACGATCGGACCGGCCTACTGGCCCCGATGCCCCGCCGAACCGCGATCTCACCGGCCACCGCAGCATTGGCCTGGGTCACGGCCCCCGCCCGGCCGCCACGTCTCCGGGATGCCGGCCCGCCCCGATCCGGCTCGCTCCCGCGTCTCGCCGGGGTGCGCCCGGCCGGGTCACCGGGACGGGACGGACCCCGCGCACCTCACCGTCGCCCGGTGCGAGGGCGATTCGCCAGGTCTCCCGTTCCTGGCCTCGCCCGCGTGGTCGCGATGGCATGCCTCGTGACCCTGGCCGTGACCATGGTGCTCGGCGGGTTGATCGGCGTCGCCGGGCCATCCCCCGCCCGGGCCGCCGGCTCGTCCGGCGCCGCGGGCCTAGCCCTCCAGGGTACCGGCGGGACCGCGAACCTCACGGTCATCGTCACCGACCAGGTCGGGGCGACGGTCGGGGGCGCCGCCATCTCCGCCGTTGACCAGGACAGCCCGCCGACCACCGAGGACGGTGTCACCGACGCCGCCGGCAGCGCGGTCCTCGTCAACTTCCGGGCCGAGGACGTGGTGACCGTGACCGTGGAATCGAGCGGGGTGACGGTCACGGCGACCGTGTTTTTGCCGGGCAACCTCATCCTGCCCCTGACCATCGTCCCCGACGCGCCACCGCCCCCACCGGCCAATACCCCGACGACCGCCCCGCCTGCCCCGGCGACGAACGTACCCGGGCCCGTCGAGAGCCCCGTCGCCACCGCCCCGTCCGGCCCGGCCCTGGCCGCGCTGCGCCTGGTCACCGTCGATGCCGCCGGTGTCCCCGTACCCGGTGCGGGCTATCGGGTCGGCTTGCCGGACGGCTCCGCCCGGTCGGCCGACGACGGCGACGACGGCCTGGCCGACGGGGTCACCACGGTCTGGGGCCTGCCCTCCGGCAGCCTCGTCACCGTCGTCGCGACCGTCGTCCCGGCCGGCCACGCCGCGCCCCTGGACGCGATGGTGATCCTCTCCGGTGACCCGGCCGCCGACTCCGTGACCCTCATCGCGCTCGCCACCGGGAGCGGCGCCGGCACGGCCCCAGCCACGGCCGTCGCCACCGGCCAGGCCACCTCGCCGCCGGGGGAGGGGAGCCGGGTCGCGCTCGCCCTGCTGACCTGCCCGAACGACCTCCTCGGTGGCCAGACCCACTACGCCGCCGGGGTCGTCGCTGGCCCCGATACGTGCGCGGCGGGGGCGGCGACCTTCTCTTTCGCCGGTCCGGCCGGGACGTTCGCCTTCGCCACCGGCGCGGGCGGCGACGCGATCGCCACCCTACCGGCCGGGACCTACGCCGTCACCCTCCGCTTGGCCGGCACCGGCGTCGACCACGGCGCTCCGGGCAGCCTCACCGTGGATGGGTTCGGCGAGGCCATCCTGACCGCCGTCGCCTACCTCGCCACCGGGGCGCCCACCTCGACCCCCACCGGCGGGCTGCCGGGGACGGGCTCGCTGGTCCTGACGGTGCTGGGGTGTCCCCCGGCTCGTCCGGATGCCGCGGCCGAGTTCGCGGCCGGGTCGCCCGGCGAGGCGATGGCCGGACCGCTCGGGGCCGTCCCCGGCTGCGTGGCCCGCGGGGCACGATTGGTCGTGATCCCGTTCGGGGACGCCAGCCTGGAACCGATCGCCGTGGCGGTCGACGCCACTGGCCGGGCCGAAGTCGCGGATTTGCCCCCGACCGCAGACCGCGCACCCCACCGCCTGGTCGAGAAGGAGACGGCCCGTTCCGACACCGTCGAGTTCGAGATCGAGGCGGGTAAGTCGACCGGCGTGATCGTCCGGTTCTACGCCGGTGGTGCCGGTGCGGGCAGCCCGGTCCCGGGCAGCCCGATCCCGGGTGATGGCACGGGCGGCATCCCCGGCGGTGGTGGATCCGGTTCCGGAGACGGCACCGGCGGCTTCACCTCCCGGCCCCCCACCGGCCCCGGCGACGCGCTGCCCGCCGCGGGCACGGGGCGCAGGGAACGGGATCCTGGTCTCGCTCTCCGGCGGCGACCTGGCCCTGATGGGTGGCCTGCTGGCCCTGGCCCTCGCGGCCAGCCTGTCTGCCATTCGGTGGTGGCGTCGCCCGGACGCGGCAACCTGACCGATCTGGAAACGCTCGCCGCCCGTCAGGGGGCGAGCGTTTCTCTCGTGGCGGTCGAGTGCCCCGGCGCGGCTGGCGCGGACGGTACGGACGGCACCCGATCTCCAAACCCAAGGAAGATAGGCCCTTGCCCGGTCTGGACACCGCGACCATCGCTCGCTCGCTCCTCCTCTTCGCGCTGGCTGGCCTCTGCGAGATCGCGGGCGGCTACCTGGTCTGGCTCTGGCTGCGGGAGGGCCGCGCCGTCTGGCTGGGCATGGCCGGGGGGCTGGTCTTGTTCCTGTATGGCGTGCTGCCGGCGTTGCAGCCCGAGGGCATGGGTTTCGGCCGCGTCTATGCCGCCTACGGGGGCGTCTTCATCGCCCTCTCGCTCCTCTGGGGCTGGTGGGTCGAGGGGATCCGGCCGGATCGCTACGACCTGCTCGGCGGCGCGGTCGCCCTGGCCGGTGCCGCCATCATCATCTACGCCCCGCGGGGCTGAGGTCCGGGATACCGAGTTCGGCTCCGACGAACGCCTTGACCCCCTCCGGACCCCGTAGCCGGAGCCAGAGCGGCCCGCCGTCCGGCTCGAAGACCATCTCGAAGGTGAAGAACGGGCAACATTTCCGCTCGGCCGCGATCACGTCGAGGACCTGGCCGGGCCAGGGATCGCCCGCCGGGAATCGGTAGGCGAACCCGTCGGGGAGTTCCTCGACGTGCTCGGCGTGGGCGAACAGGTCCCGGGTCAGGGTTTCCTTCCGTTCGGCGAACTCGCGCCCGACGAGGCCGCAGCTGAGACCGGGCTCACCGCCCGTTCGCTCCTGATCATCGACCATGACTTGCCTCCGCTCATCTGCCAGCGCCGCCGTGTCCCGGCGGCGACTCATCGTATGCTCGTGTCCTACCGTACGAGTTCAAGCGCGCTTGACGTCAAGGGGGAAGGTCCGGTGGATTCCTTCGGCATCGGCGACGTGGCCCGGCTGGCCGGTATACGCCCGTCGGCGATCCGCTATTACGAGAGCGTGGGCCTCCTGCCCGAGCCACGCCGCCTGAACGGTCGTCGCCGGTATGGCCCTGAAGTGCTGAACCGCCTGACCATCGTCCGCATGGCGCGGGAGGCCGGTTTCACCGTGGTCGAGACACGGGCACTCTTCCACGACTTCCCGGCGGACGCCACGGCATCGGTTCGCTGGCGCACGTTGGCCGAGCGCAAGATCGGCGAGATCGACGCCACATCGCCCGCGCCCGGCGGATGCGGGAGGTGCTGGGGGAGAGCTTGCGCTGCGGATGTGTGACCTTCGACGACTGCGCCGTCACCGGCTGGAGCGGCACGGGAGACGAGCCGGGGGTCGAAGCCCGCTAGGGCGCGACGGTATCGGCCCCATGGCACCCGAGCGCCGCCTCGATCTCGACTGGCCGGAAGCCGAGCACCCGCGTCTCGCCGGCCACGAGCAGCGGCGTCGCGAACGTGCCAGTCCGATAGAGCGCCGTCGCCGCATCGAGGTCACCGGTGACATCGCGCTCCATGAAGGCGACGCCGCGCTCCACCAGCCAATCGCGCACCCGCGGGCTGTCGGGGCAACCGGTCCGCGTATAAAGGGTGATGGGGTCCGAATCGATCATGCTTCGGTCTCCTCCGCGAGCCGCCGCTCGGCGTCGGCTCGACGAAGCACGCCGACGAGCACCCCGTTCGATGTCGAGACGACGATCTCCGCCGTTTTCCGCTCCCGCATCCGCCGCGCGAGCGCGTCGAGCGGTTCACTCGATCGGACCGTCGTCGGTCCGGGTCGCATGGCGGCCTCGGCCGTTTGGCCGGCATCCCCATCGAGCGCCTCGCCACGGATGCGGCCGAGCACGACGCCCCGTTCATTCACGACGACGCAGCTATCCCACCCTGCCGCCCGTACGCGCCCGCGCACGTCATCGAGCCGGTCGGTGAGGCGGCAGGTCGGCGCATCTGGTCGGGCGACCTGACCGGCCCGCGGCACCTTCGCGTTCGTCCCCTCGGTCGGTAAGCCGAAGGCGAGCCAGTCGGCTTCACCGGCCACATAGTCGAAGACCCGCGTGAAGCCGAGCGATTCGAGCCGCCACGCGGCCCGGGGGCTCATGTCTCACTGGGTGTCCCAGCAATAGACGATCACCGGTCGGTCACGGTCGAGGCCATCGGTCGTCGTCGCATCAAGCGTCTTGAGTGGGATGCTGAGCGCGCCGGGGAGATGCTCGGCCTCGTACTCGTCGGCTGGCAGCACGTCGACGAGCTGGGCGCCAGCGGCGAGCAATCGCTGGACATGGTCGCGGTGAGCGTCTATCGGCATACAGTCCTCCTCACCGGTCAGTCGATACATTGACGTATCATAATATCATGCATGTGATCACTCGCAGTTGGGAGGGACGATGGGTGCCGTAGAGCCCGGCGCGGATACGCTCCCGTTGACAGAATCTTCGGGAGTCGAGCAACGGCTTGCTGTCATGGCTAAGTTCTTCCATGGGCTTTCCGACCTGACGAGGTTGCGGATCGTCGAGGTGCTGTTGGCCGATGGGGAGCAGAACGTTTCCGAGCTCGTGGCACTCATCGGGCAGCCCCAGAGTCGTGTCTCCAACCATCTGGCGTGTCTGCGCTGGTGCGGCTACGTCGGCAGTCGCCGCGAAGGTAAGTTCATCTACTACCGGATCGCCGACCCGCGCGTGCGGGAACTTGTGACCTTGGCTCGCGGCGTCATCGCCGATCACTCCGAGGCGATCCTCAGCTGTACTCGCATTGAGGGGGACCGATGAACGACTCTGGGCCTCTGCTCTTCATCCAAACTGGGTGCGGGGACAGCCGGAAGGTACGTGACCGGCTGACCAATTATCGGGTCGCGTTTACCGAGCGCAACGTGACCGGCGATGAGCGAGCCGCGAAGGACTTGCTGGCCACCGGTATGTTCGTCACGCCGCTGCTCGTATTCGGCGACGCGAAGGTGATCGGCTTCCGGCCGGAAGCTCTGTCGATCGCGCTTGGGCTTCAGAAGGGCTAAGGATGACGACCTCGACCAGTCTCATGCCCGAGCCCGACCGCGGGTTGCACCGGGCGCTGATGGAAGGGTTGCTCGGGACCGGCGCAACCCCCTCCCCGAATGACCTGGTCGCTGCGTTCGGGATCAAGGCGGCGGAGTTGACGCGGCGACTTGCCGCGCTCCAGGCGGCTGACTACCTCAGTCTCGATCCCGCGGGTGGGGTGTCCTGCCTGTACCCCTTCTCACCGGCCCCGACGCCGCACGTGGTGGTGATCGGCGACCAGCGGCGCTACGCGATGTGCGCGATCGACGCGCTGGGGATGGCGGCCATGCTCGGCCAGCCTGTCCAGGTCGAGGGCGTCTGTGGTGCGTGTGACGGAGTGATCCGTCTCATGGTCGCCCCACAGACGATCGAGCGTGCGACCCCAACCGAGACGGTGGTCTTGGTTCGGCGCAGCGGGGACGAGCCGGCCTGCGAGACCTGCTGCCCCTCGACCCTCTTCGCCTGCGGCCCAGCGCACGGCGCGGAGTTGGCCGAGCGAATCACCGAAACGGTCGTGGTCCCGCTGGAAGAGGCATTGCACCATGCCGAGTCAATCTTCGGCGATCTCCTCGGCGACGTATTACCGGCCAGGCGGCGACGCTCCGAAATCTCGCGTCCTCGCTTGCGGACGTAGCCGCCATCGCTGTCCCCTCAAGAGGCTCCTGGTACTCCTGGTAGATATATCAATCGCCCCAATACACGTCCCCTGATCCTGGATAGCGGCCATTATGTGGGGTGGTATGTGAGATCCGCGATGCCGAGGATCGCCAACTGGTAGTGCGCAAGTCGATGCCGGGTACCACCATGCCTGAGCGTGTTCGGGGAGCGCCTGATGTAGGGGAAGGCCATGCTTTGACACTTTACGCCCTTGGGCCCACCATCGCGTCACTGGCCAGGGTGCTGATCTCCAGCGGTTTGGCACTGGCCAGCGGGAGTCCGACGGCATCGACACGATGCTCTTGGCCAGGTACTCGTCCTTGTCCTCCGGGTCGGCCCCGGTGGCAACATCAGCGGCGAGGGTGGCGTGGTGTCCCTCGAAGGCGTCCGAGATGTACTTCAGGAAGATCAGGCCGAGGACGGTGTGCTTGTACTCGGCGGCGTCCATGTGCCCCCGCAGGGCGTTTGCCGAGTCCCACAACTTGGACTTGAATGCCGGCGAGAGCCGGGAAGTGGAGGGGAGCGTCGTTTGGGTTCCGGTCGGGTCCTGCACGGGGCGGCCTCCGGCGTGGGGTAGTGCATCTGGCGGGTCTCGGAAAAGTGTACTCGGGGTCGGCGCGGTGTCGCTGGCCGATCGTCGCGCGTGCCGCGCTTTGTATACTGCCAGTACCGCTGGCGTCCCGCCCGGCGTCCGACACGCCGCGGGAACTGAGGCGGTCGGCCCTGCCAAAGGCGAACTCCCACGCCCGCTGACGGGGCAAGAGATACGAGGGAGCCGTCATGACCAGAACGAGACCCTTCTCCGACCTCTCGGGGCCAATCATGGCCGACCCGGTCCGCCTGGCGCGGGTCGTCGCCAAGATGCGGGAGATCGAGGCGACGCTGGAGAGAGCCGGACCGGGCCGCCGTGGTGACCCGCCGCGGGACGATGGTGCCGTGACGGGCGATGGACCGCGAGGCCCCTCGTCGCCGGTGGTGGACGAGACCGACGTTGAGCGTCCGCTGACCGGAGACGAGGTGGAAACGCCCGACCGGCGTCCCGGATCGTGATGATGTCACCGCCGGGGTGATGCACTATACTCGGGAAAAGAACACACGTTCTATTTGGTGGCAGGTGAGCGATGGACGGGCAGAGCGCCGAACTCGGGTTGGAGGTCCGGTCCCGCGATGGTCGCGATGGCCTGATCTCCATGCGCGCGCTGGCTCGGGCGACGACCGCCCTGACCGACCTCCTCGCCCAGATGACCTCCGACCGGCGACGCGGGGACGATCACGTCGACTGGCTGGTCCGGGACATCCGCGCCGGCAGCATCCTCCTCGACGCGCGGGGCGTGTCGGACACCCTCGACGGCGCCGCCATCGCCCGGGCCGTGGTGCGGGACAGCGTCGAGGTCGTGGACCGCCTCGAGACGGAGCGTGATATCCGGGAGTTAGTTTCGTTCCGGGCCCTGGAGCGGTTCACGTCGTTGGGTGGGCTACTCCATCTCGGGGTCGAGACCATCATCCTCCGGGATCGGACCACGAGCACCGAAGCCATCTTGACCCCGCGAGGGACCCATCACGCGTCTGCCCTCCTGGTCAAGCGACGAGCCTCGTATGGGTCCGTCGCCGGGGCCGTCGAGACGATCTCGATCCACGAGAAGCACCCCTACTTCCTGGTCTATTCCAGCCGGGATGGTCACGGCATAAAGTGCGTCTGCGACGACGAGTCGCTCAGGCTGGCCCAGGACGCCTTCGATCGGCGGGCGACGGTCCGGGTGACCGGGGTGATCTCGCGGCGGTTCGACGGGCGGGCAGCATCCGTCGACGTCGACCGGCTCCGGCTCTTGCCGGCGAGCGACGACCTGCCGGGACCTGACGAGGTCCGGGGCATCGAGCCGGTCCTGACCAATGGCAAGTCGGTCCAAGATTGGCTGCGGGGCCACGATGGCTAGGGTCCCGCCCACGCGCTATTTTGACTCGTCGGTCCTCATCAAGTGGGTCATGAACGATCCGGAAGCTGCCCCCATCATCGATCGCCTCCTCGACGACGTGAGGGCGGGCCGCTGGAAGATCGCGATTACCCCGCTCGTTTTGGTCGAGGTGACGCGGGAGCGCGGTCAGCGGGTCGATCTCTCGCGCGCGGCCGTCATCGAATCGTTCTTCGACAACGACGCCTACTTCTTCCCCCGAGAGATCGATATGGACCTCGGCAAGGCCGCCCGGGCGTTGATCTACGATCATCTCTATCTGCGCCCGAACGATGCCCTCCATCTCGCCGCCGCCCTCGACCTCGGCTGCCAGGTCCTCTACACCTACGACGCCGAACTCTTGCGCCTCGACGGACTGGATGACCTCCGCATCGAGATCCCGCGTGATGACGACCTATCGGACCTGCCGCTCTTCGGCGACCAAACACCCTGACGCGGGATCGGGGAATGGGAGGGACCACGACTGTCGTTCGGCCCGAGCGGCGTGATTGATGCGGCGACCGGGCGAAAAACGAAGCCGGGCGGGGATCGCTTCCCCGGCCCGGCTTCGTCTGAACGATGAGGACGGTTAGCGGGAGGCTGGGCGCCTCCTGGCCGCGAGTCCGCCGATCGCGATCAGGGCGAGGACGCTCGGCAGGCCCAGGGAGAACCCGGTGGAGATCGTCGCGCCGGTCGCGGTCGAGCCCGCCCCGGTGTCCGGCAGGCGACCGACCTGGCCGGCCGGCCGCGTCGGGGTCGCCGTCGCCGCCTTCGTCGCCGCCGCGGTCGGGGCCACGGTCGGTTCGCCGCCGGCATCCACCGGGATCACGAAGAAGGTGCAGGTCAGTTCTTCGACCGGGGCCAGGTAGACGCCGATCCGGTTCGTGTCCGGATTGGTCAGTTCCCGCGGCTCGATGCCGACCGGGGTGCCGCAGAAGGTGATGAAGTCCGCGAAGTCGCCAGGCACGCCCAGTTCGATCGAGTAGGTCCCCTCGCCCAGACCCTGGAAGGCGACGATCCCGTCCTCGCCCGTCGGGTCGGAGACGGTGAAGTCGTCGGCGTCGCGGGTTACGGTGACCTCGATGTCTGGCTCGCCGAGGCAGTCGGCGGCGTAGTTGTTCCCCTCGTAGGCGATGGGGCAGACCAGCGCCTCGACGACCAGGGCGTTGGTGTCCTCGTGCGGGGCGGGATCCTGGGCGACGAAGACCAGCATCGCCGAATTGGCACCGGTCACGGCCGTGAACGACAGGTCCGCGTCCGACTCCAGGTCCGACCGCTCCGGCACGCCGCCGGCGATCACCAGGTCGATGGTCGAGCCAACGGCCAGGGGAATGGTGGCGCTCGCGGTCGAGGAGGTCTTGACCTGGCCGAGCGGCGAGCCGTCCTGCCGGACATCGACGTAGACATCGCCGAGCCGGTCGCAGGCGTCCGCCAGGTCGGCGTAGTTCGCCGGGCAGTACCAAGCGACCAGGTCCAGGTAGGCCCCGGTCGGGACGGCCTGGCCGACGAAGATCAGGGTCACGGCATTCTGTCCCTCGACGGCGTCGAACGACAGGTCCGTCTCTTCGAGGACGGTCCCCTCCGGGGCGCCGCCGGTCACCTCCAGGGCGATGGCGGCGCCCCACATCAGGTCCAGGGTCGCGCCCTCGGTGGCCGAGCTGGTGACGGTGCCGAGCGGCTGGCCGTCCTGGCTGACCGCGACGGTCACGCCGGAGAGCTTGGTGCAGTCGCTGATCTGGTCGTAGTCCGCCGGGCACTGGTAGGCGTTGAGGTTGAGTTCGCTTTGCGGTGCCTGCGCCCCGGCCGGGATGACGGCCAGTGCCAGGGCAACGATGGCGACGAAGAAGGAGAAGATCGAGTGGCGCTTCACGTTGGTTGGGTTCCCTTCGGGTCGTGACTCGGTCGGACGGGTGGTGGTCAGGCGACGCCGCTCGGCGGCGGCGAGGTGGCGGGCCATGACGGCTTGTGCTAGGTCAGTGGTCAAGAGCGGTGCGGCGATCATCTCGTGGGCTTCCTTGTCTGTGTCCGCCGGGACCCGGGTCGAGGCGTGGGTCGCTCCGTCCCGGGTCGACGCCGGGGATCGGACGGACGATCGGCGGATCGACATGAGCTGTTGGTGACTATCACGACCGATCAGTTCAAATAGGCGGTGAAGGCCCAGCCGGTCGTGCCGTTGTAGCTCACCTTGCGGTAGCCATTGGCGTAGCCGTCGAGCATTCGGACCCTGGCTCCGGACGGCATCACCAGCAGCACCTTGGCGCTGGCGCTGGCCTCGGCCCGCAGGTTGAGCAGGGCCGTGGTCGTCGCGTAGGCGGGGTCGTAGGCGTCCTCCACCGGCGCGCCGGCCGTGAGGAAGGTGTCGTAGGCCCAGCCCGCCAATCCCTGGTGGATCACGTAGCGGAACCCATTGACCACCGTGTCGCTGGACTGGACGAGGCTGCCCTTGCCCATCAGGCGCAGCACCTGGTGCCCGGTACTGGGGCCCGACCGCAGGTTGAGGGCGGAGATCGTGGTTGCCGTGCCGGTGATCACCGGGTCGGCCGGGGGGGCGTCCGCGGGCCGGATGTAGTCCTGGTGGGCCCAGCCGGAAACGCCCTTGTAGTTTACCGACAAGAACCCGTTCTGGAGTTGGGCGTTGAGGGTGACCGTCGATCCTTTGGGCATGACCAGCAACACCTTGTATCCCGTGCCGGGACCGGTCCGGAGGTTGAGATCGGCGGTGACGGTGTACGGCTGGCTGGTGTGTTGCTGGGCCGAGACATCCGGGGCGGCGGCCCGGCGAACTGGTCCGGCGGTGCCGAGCGCGAGTGCCATGGCCCCGAGGCCGAGGCCGAGGGTTCTGGCGACGACCGTGCGCCAGGTGATCGCCGGGGACGAGGGCGACATGAAGGCGGGAGCGAGGACGGGAGACATGACGATCGGTTCCTTTCGATGCTGATACGGATGAGGTGACGAACGGTCCGGGGGTTCGGGGCCGCGGAACGCCCTCACCCATGTCCCTACTCTAGGACGCACCATCGTCCCCCGCATCGACCAAATTGCGTATGTCCGATGCTTGATCCGACGGCCGTGGGCATACCTACCGCACCGCCGGCCTACCTATACCGGTCGTCCCCATACGACCTCGGTCCACGGCCCCGCCAACGTGGCCCTGTCCCTGGCCGAGGCCACCCGGCTGGGCATCGGATGGAGATGCGCGGGTCCCGCGCCGCACGGCCGTGAACCGGCGAGGGGCGGTATGGCCATGATGGGATCAGGCTCGGCGCGGTGGGCCGAGCCCCGCGATGCCTATCGGCGTGGCCGGGTCGCGGAGTGCCACCTGGTCCCCGACCGATCCCGCCTACCCCCGGCTCGTCATCCACACCGGCTCCCGGTCCAGCGGCGCGCGCGTCCTCGCCGGCCCCGTCGCCCGTGCCCCTGGGTCCGGCCCAATCCCACCATGCGCCCGGGCCGAACCGTTTCGTCGCTGGTGCCTCCCGCTCGGGCCAACGGCCCCTTGGCCAGCCGGGCCGGCATGTCTGCGTCCGACGTGCCGACGTGGTGCTGGCTGTCGGACCGGACCATCCCGATCACCCGCGCCGGCGGAGCCCATCGGGTCGCCGGGACGGGACACGGGGCCGTCGATGTCCGCTTCGGTCGGGTTCCTCCCCCGGTGCCGACGCGATGTCCCCTGGCGAGACCGTGTGCCGCACGGTCGGCCCGCCACCGCCCCACGCCCCGACGTGGCGCCGATCCGGCCGCGGTTTCGGGTGTCTGCGGCTGGCCCGGGCGGGGCGCGGACCGCATCGGAACCCACTGGTGATCGGGACGGCCACGAGGGTCTGGCGATGGTGGGCGGATCACTGGCGCCGACGTCGATGCCGGGTTCACCCGGCCGATATCCAGGCCAGGTTCCCCCGGGCCCGCGACCGTTGGGGCCCCGGCGTGGCGCGCCCTAGGCGCCCCGGTCCCCCGAGGGGTTGCCCCACACCTCGACCCGCTGGCCGTCACGTTCGCCCGCCCACAGGGGCACGGTGCAGGTGCGGCGGAGCAGGTTCTTCCAGAGTTGGGCGTTGGCGAACGTCTCCTCGTCAGCGCTGAAGACCTCGAAGACCGAGCGGGCCGCGACGAGGACCATCTTCCGCTTCGCCCGACTCAGGGCGACGGTGAGCCGTCGCGGGTCGAGCAGGAACTTGCCGGAGACGAGCAGGTACTCCCGGTCGCTCTCCGTGGCCCCGACCAGGATGACGGTCCGCTCGCCGCCCTGGAACCGCTCGACGGTGTCCACCGCCGAGACCAGGATCGCTCCCGTCGCCGGGTCCACGACGGTCAGGCCCGGCACCTCCTCCTGGAGCGCCGCCCGCTGGGCGCGGTGGGGGACCACGACTCCCAGTCCCTTCTCCGGATCGAGGCCGTAGCCGGCGGGGTCCGCCAGCGCGGCGAGGATCGGGGTCACCAATCGCTGCTCGAACGCGTTTCGCACCTGGCTCGCGGCCTCGTCGTGGACGACCACGACCAGGGGGTGGTCCGGGGTCAGCACCGCCGCCACGAAGTCGTCCGTGGTCGGCCACGCCCCCAGCACCTCGCGCCGGCGGGAGTGGTAGGCGATGCCGTCCTGGGCGTAGACCTCCCGGCGGAGGAACTCGGCCATGTCGGCGTGGAGGCGGAAGCTCTCCTCGAACTTGATCATCGGCGGCGCGAGGGGCAGGAGGGTCAGGAACAACGACTCGAAGGCCCTGAACTCCTGGAAGCTGCGGCGCGGCTCGCTCGCCCATTCGTGCTTGACGATCGGCGGCATCTGGCGGTGGTCGCCGACGACCACGATCCGCCCGTCCGGCGCCAGCGGCAGCGCCGCCATCGCCGCCTCCGGCAGGTTCATCTGCGACGCCTCGTCCAGGACCAGGCAGTCGGCCAGGTGGTGGCCGAACACGTCCTTCCCCCAGCGCTCCTTGATCAGGCCATTGGTGCCGCCGGGGGTGGCCGCGACCACGGCCCACCGTTGAGCCAGGATCGACTCGACCGCCTTCGGCCGCCCGGCCTCCCGGGCGTCGTCCTTCGGCAACGGGATCACGCCGTTGGCCACCTCCCCCCGCGGTCGGAGCCGAAACAGGGGGACGTCGAGCAGGCGGCGGTCGAAGTGGGCGGCGAAGATCTCCGGGTGGGCCGTGGCGAAGCCCCGGAGCATGTCGCGCACCCGGACCACGTTCTCGAGCAGGACATCGGTGGCCGCGTGGGTCTTGCAGGTGATGAAGACGCGGAACGGCTGATCCGCCGCCATTGCCCCCTGGAGACGGGCGAAGAGCGCGAACGCGGTCGAGTAGCTCTTGCCAGTGCCGGGTGGCCCCTGGACGAGCAGGAGGGGCGCGGTACCGTGGCCCCCGATGAAGTCCCGCTTGCTCGGCTCGAACCCGTGCAGGGCGCCGGCCTCGCGGAGGGCGTCGAGTCCGGCCAGGAACTGGGTCTGACCCGCCGCGCCTTCCTCGGGCCAGAGCGGCAGGGGGCGCTCCATGCCCGCGAGCAGGGCATAGAGCGTGTTCTCGCCGCCCGCCACCAGCCCCTCGGCGACCTGGGCGGACCAGAGTCCGTAGATGTTGTTCGGGTCCGGGTCCAGCGTGTAGCGATCCCCGGCCGTCAGTGGCTTCTCCTCGATGGTGCCGAATACGAAGCCACGTGTCGCCTTGCCGCCCATCGGCCGCTTCATGACGACCTCGGCAAAGGCCTCGACCGCCCGGCCACCCTCCCGCCGCACCGTGATCCGGTCCAGTTCGGCGCGCATCCCGTAGAGCATCTGCTTCGCCGTCGGGGTGAACGGCACCTGCGCCGCGCCGGGGCGACCATCGAAGGTGACGCGGGGATAGAGGACCAACCAGTCGCCGGGCTTGAGGGTCGTCAGCCCGAGGACCTCGTCCAGCTCACAGGCCACGTCGGCGCACTCTAGCCGGAGCCGGAAGCGCATCCCCTCCTGCGACCAATCCGACTCGGCCTTCTGCTCCTTCGACAACCTGACCTGCTTCGCCGCGGGGTTGGCGTCCTTGAATGCGGCGCGATAGGCATCTCTGATGTGCCGTCGGACCTCGTTCTCCCGGTTCACCTCGGCGACGCCCGGCTCCTGGTCCTCTTCCAGGTAGCGGACGACGAGCGTTTGGCCGGCGAGGACCCGCTGCTCGGGCGGAGCCAAACGCTCCCGCTTCCAGGCGCTCAGCTCGACGTGGCGCTCGATGGTGACGAACTCGTCGAGGGCGTGGGCGAGGGTGCGGGCCTTCTGCTCGAACGTCGCCAGGTCGGGCAGGTCGAAGGCCGTCTGCGCCGTCTGCCTGTTGCCCGCGAAGTCCTTCGCCACCCGCTCCATCGCCTCCAGGCGGCGGGCGTGGAACCCGGCCAGCAGGTCCGGTGTCGACTCGCGGTAGGGTTCCATCTCGTCCCGGCCCGAGTGCGGCGGCGGCAACTCCCCCCAGGCCGCGTAGGCGAACTCGAGCGGGATCTGGCTGTTGAAGCGGGCCCGGTTCGTGTACCAGCCCGCGATCCCCGGCGTCTCGGCCTCGGGATCACCCGGGGTATCGAGCTTGCCCCAGAAGTCGAAGAGCCGGGCCCGGAACAGGTCCCGGTAGGGCACCCCGCCAGCGTTCCAGTCGAAGCCGAGGAACGCGGCGACCGCCTGCAGCGACTGGCAGACCATCGGGTAATTCTTCTGGTCTCGGACCTCGCGGTCGAGGAAGCTCGTCAGCGGCGAGTCGAACGCGGCGATCTGGGTCATGAAGTCGTAGAGTGCCGTTGCCCCGAGGATCGTCGAGGCGTGCCGGGCGAGCCCCTCCAGCAGGACGCGCTGGGCGAACCCGTCGACGAAGACGAGGTGGATCGGCGCCCGCGGCCGGCCCTCCTCATCCGGGGCGGCGATCTCGGCGATCGCCCGCAGCGCGGCCCCGATCCAGTCGACGAGGAGGCGTTCCTCCCGCTCCGACGAGTCGGGCGGACCGTCGCTCAAGCGGACCACGCTCCGCCGCCGTCCCGGGGGCTCGGCGCCGCCCTCGCTGCCGACGACCAGGGCCCCGAGCAGGTAGAGGCGGTCGTGCAGGTAGTCGTGCTGGGCATCGACGTAGACCCGGACGAGGTTCGGGTTCTGCGTCGCGTCGCTGTGGGGCAGGGACCCGTACCCCTTGCTCGGGATGTAGGTCAGGGCGGCGACGTCGTCCTTCTTCCAGCGACGGTAGCGGCGGGCGCGGTGGACCAGTTCGTCCAGCCGCTGCCCGACCGGCCAGGTGGCGGCCAGTCGCCGTGACTCGGCCTCCCGGCCGGGGGCGGGCACCAGCGTGGTCCACTCCTGCACCTCGCCGGCGACGTTCACGTGTCCCGTCCGGCGCAGGTCCTTCAGGGCCGCCAGGTCCCGCACCGTGGTGATGCCGGCGCGTTGGAGGCCGCGCTTGTCCTGTTCGGTCAGGTGCGGCAGCAGGGAGAGATCGTCGGTCTCCGCGCTCCGCTTCATGCAGAACTCGTTGTAGAGGCAGCCGTCGCACTTGTAGGTGAGGTGGAAGGGGACATCGTCGAACTCGGTCTGGATGACCCGCCGTGCCGTCGAGAGGGGTCCCGTGACGAGGTCACGGACGGCGCCCAGATAGGCGTCCGGGTCGTCGACCACTTCCAGGAAGCCGTCACCCGTCCCGAACCAGCGCTCGGCCTCCGCCCGCTGCACCTCCTGTCGCGCTGCCTCGCCGGCGCCCAGGGTGACCGTGGTCGCAGCCGGCCCGCGATACAGGACCGCCAGCGTGATCGGGCCGTGCGCGATGCCCTCCCGGGCGAAGAGGGCGGCGAGCATGTCGTGGTAGAAGGCGACCTGCAGGCGGTGTTCGACCTTGGCCGCCGTGGAGCTCTTGATATCCGCGATCAGCGGGTGCAGCTGGCCGTCGGCATCCCGTTCCAGGCGCAGGACATCGACATCGCCCCGGACCTGCCAGCCGGCGAGGTCCGCCTGCAGCCGTGGTTGGAGGAGCACGACGACATCCCCCGGGGGCAGGTCCCGGGGGGGGGGGCCCCGCCGGTCTGGCAGGGGTGCGCGGGGCCCCCCCCCCCCCCCGGGGTGTGGGGGTGGTAGACCGGGGGGTCAA
>JBBJOE010000272.1:0-4491 GCA_037721765.1 Thermomicrobiales bacterium | reverse complement strand
GCCATCGGGTGACCCATGTCCTGGCCCTTGACAGCGACCCGACGGACGCTCCAGGCGGTGACCCGGCGGCCGTCGCGGGCGACCTACCGGGCGGTCGACGGCCCTGTCACGTTTAGTCCGAAATGATCCCGCGTTTTCGAGAGGGCGGTCCCTCGGGGAGATCGCCCGTGGGGAACGCCGGACATTCGTTCACCGAGCATTGTGTGGCCCCCGTCATGCCGGTCTCGCTCACGGGAGGACCCCGTGTCGTGCTCGGTGGCCGACCAGCGTGTCCCACCCGGTCCGTCTCCCGAACGGCCGGTCCGTCTCATCCCGGTGGTCCTGCCGCTGAGGGGGCACGCCGAAACCCGCCGCCTCCGACTCCCCGCCTCGGCCATCTCATCCCGAGATCACCTTCCGGGAAATCTGATCGTCGCGGCGGCGGACCCCGATGCTCGAACGAACCGCGGAGTCGCGACCCATCAGCCGCCTCCCGACCCCCCGGCGCCTGTCCCGGCCTCGGTCTGGCGGCGGGGATCAAGGGCGGCATCGACCTGCTCGCGGGTCAGACCGCTCTCGGCGTAGGCGATCTCGCGAACCGTCCTCCCGGTCGCATAGGACGCCTTGGCGATGGTCGCCGCCCGCTCGTAGCCGATGAGTGGATTGAGGGCGGTCGCCATGCTGATCGACCCCTCGATGTACCCGGCGCACCGCTCGACGTTCGCCTCCGCCCCGGCCAGGCACCGCGACGAGAAGACCTCGCTGACGTTGGCCAACAGCCGGACGCTCTCCAGCAGGTTGCGGCCCATCACCGGCAGCATCACGTTCAGGTCGAGCTGGCCCCACTGGCCGCCGATGCCGACGGTCTGAGCATTGCCCAGCACCTGGGCGCCGACCTGGATCACGCTCTCGCAGATGACGGGGTTGACTTTCCCCGGCATGATCGAACTGCCCGGTTGGATGGCAGGCAGGACCAGTTCCCCGAGCCCCGCCTGCGGGCCGGACGCCAGCAGCCGGACATCGTTGGCGATCTTCATCAGCGAGGTCGCCACCGTGCCCAGCGCCCCGGCGGCGAAGACGTAGGCGTCGCGGGTACCCTGGGCCTCAAAGTGATTGATCGCCTCAACAAATCCGGTGCCGGTCAGTCGAGACAACTCCGCCGCGACCCGGGTCCCGAACTCGGCGTGGGTGTTGAGGCCAGTCCCGACGGCCGTGCCGCCGATCGCCAGTTCCCGCATGCCCGGTAGGGTGGCCCGGACCCGTTCGATGCCCAGTTCTATCTGGCGAGCATAGCCCGAGAATTCCTGCCCGAGCCGGATCGGCACGGCGTCCATCAGATGCGTGCGGCCGATCTTGACCACGTCGTCGAACTGGGTCGCCTTCTCGGCCAGCGTCCCGTGGAGGGTCGCCAGGGCGGGCAGCAGCCGCGTCTCGATCGCCAGCACGGCGGCGACGTGGAGGGCGGTCGGGAACACGTCGTTGGAGGACTGGCCCATGTTGACGTGGTCGTTCGGGTGAATCGGGGACTTCGACGCTCGGGTCGCCAGGGTGGCGATCACCTCGTTGGCGTTCATGTTGGAGGAGGTTCCGGACCCGGTCTGGAAGACGTCGATCGGGAACTGGTCGTCGTGGTCGCCGGCCGCGACTCGCTCGGCCGCCGCCACGATCGCCGCCGCCACGTCTCCGGGCAGCGAACCGAGGTCCGCGTTCACGCTGGCGGCGGCTCGCTTCACGAGACCCAAGGCGTGGATCAACTCGGACGGCAACGGCTGGCCCGAGACGGGGAAGTTCTCGACCGCCCGCTGGGTCTGGGCCGCCCAGAGGGCCTCGGCCGGCAACCGGACCTCGCCCATGGTGTCCCGCTCGGTCCGGTATGCGCCGTCATCGCCGTCCGGCGCGTTGCCATGGTCGGTCCCAGCCATTCCCATTCCCCCGCGCGCCGGCGTCATCGCTCTCTCCTCACGGTCACCCGTTTCTGGTCGGATCGCGCTCACCAATCGGATGGTCGCGTCCCGCGGTGACCCGCCGGAGGCGCGCGTCCCACCGTTACTGATGGGAGCCGTCCGCTCGTCTGGTACGGATCGCGACCAGGGTAGCACCGCCCGTGCCGGAACGCCCGCAGTTTCTGGACACCGTGGGGTCCGGGGGTGTTGCGGTGGGCTGATCTCCCGGGCAACAGCGAAAAGGACAGTGCCGCGGTCAGGTGACCGCGGCACTGTCCATCTCCTCCCCACTTCCCCGGACCACGTCTACCTGTCCACCGTCACGGCGACGTGGCGAGCGACCCCGGTGCCAATCGTGCCGTAGACGAAGTCCGTCTCATCTGCCGCACTCGGCTTCATTCGGGCAGAACGCCCATCCGCCATCCCATGATTGCGGTGACCGCCTCGGGGTGGGCCATCACGCTCACCGGGGTCTCCGTGGTGCTCCCCTGGGCCAGATCGCCCCGGGTGACATGGGTGACCGCGTTCTGGGCCGCCCCGGCCGAGCCGGTCCCGAGGACGACCAAGAGGAGGGCCGTTCCCACGATCGCTCGGACCGGGTCCTGTCGCCGCGTGACTCGCTGTACCCGCATCTCGTGACTCCTCTCATCTCGATCGATGACGACTTCGCCATTTGGCCCGTCGATCGACCGGCCATGGACCTATCTTGCCGCCCATGCGAATGGACCACATCGACTGAAAGGCGTATTTCGAATCGAGCGAGACAACGCGCCGTTCTACGCCTAAGGGCGTAGGGCGTAACCAGCGAGAGGGCAGCGTCGCGCCCGCATCGGGAAGAAAGGAGATGGGCGACGAACGTCGTGGCGATGCCGCTCGCCAGGAACGTCGTTCGCGGGTCCACCCCGCCACCTCGCCAGTACGCGACAGGAAGACCCGCGCATGGCGTGGGCAAGGCGAAGTCAACACTCCGGGGTGCGTCCGGAAGCGGCGATGTCACCAGACGGGTCGTCCATGTCGGGCAAGGTCATGGGGCCGGCGAGATCCGCGTCAAGGTGAGCGGAGCCGAACGCGACGTCACGTGGACCGTCCATCACGCCAACGGCCCGGCGGGAGGCGATCGCCTCCCGCCGGGCTCGCGCGGGCCAACTTGTCCGTCACGGCATGTCACGGCTTGTCATGCGGCATCACGAAAGCAAAACGTGAACGCAAGAACGGCAGCGGCGGACCCAGACACTGGACCGGATGGGTCAATCGATGCGGACGCGCCGGGTGATATGGCCGTTGCTCTCCCAGAACGTCGTCTTGCCGGTCAGGAACGGGTCATCGGGGGCAGGCTGGACATCGCCGTCCACGCCCGTCGCCCGGGACGTGACCGTGTGTTCGCCCGCCTCGGGCGCCTCCCAGTCCAAGCTCCAGAAGACCCAGGCGTACTGGCTGCCCTCGCCCTCGGTGAGGGTGGCGGGACGCCAGGGACCGTCGTCGATCCGCACGTCCACACCCGCGATCGGGGCACCCCAGGCGGCCCCCATGATGCTGTGACGATCGTCTCGCCGCGTCACCTTGGCGGGAGCGGACTTGAGCCTGTCGCGAGTCACCGAGGTGAAGGTCCAGACGGTTTCCCCGTCGTGCTCCTCCTCGCGAATGGTGACGTAGTCGCGGGCCATGAAGTGGCCCTGGTAGCGCCGGTCGATGACCTCGATCCGGGTCAGCCACTTCACGTTCGCCACGCCGTACCAACCCGGCGCGATCAGCCGGACCGGGTAGCCATGGAGGGACGGCAGGGCCTCGCCGTTCATCTCGTAGGCCAGGATGGTGTCGGCGTTCATGGCGTCCGTGAGCGACATGCTGCGGGCGAACTGCTCGGTGATCGCGACGTCCCGCCAGGTCTGCTCGCCCGCGTCCGCGCCCCAGAAGACGACCTCGATGCCTTCCTCCTGTACCCCCGCTTCTTGGAGCAGCGACGCGAGTGGCGTTCCCACCCAGGCCGCGTTGCCGACGCCGCCGGTGAAGAACGGCAGACCGGAGTTGCCGGAGCACTCCATCGTGAATGTCACCTCTCGCCGTGCCCGGGCCTGGAGATCGGCCAGCGTCAGCGTCATCGGCTTCGCCACCAAGCCGCTGATCTCCAGGGCCCAGTCGCGTTCGTCGAGGGTCGGTTCGTTGTAGTGCTTGATGACGAAGAACTGGTCCGGCGGCGTCAGCCACGAATCCAGACCTTCCCAATCCAACTGCTGGACGATGACCTCTGGCACGGGGTTGTCGGCGGGCTGGTCCAGCCAGGGAATGACCTCTTCGCCCGACTGGCGCCCGAAGGCGTGCGTCGGACCGGCGAGGCGCAGCACGCTCAGGCCGGCCACCGCCGCTCCTCCCCGTGTCAACACCGTTCTCCGGGACATGTCTAATCCTGCCACGGTCTGTCTCCTCGCTTGCGTCGCGGGTGGCCAACGTCAGCGGCCCGACGTTCGAGTGGGTGTCAGGCGTACATGGGGTTTCGATCCTTTCGGTATCATCACCGCTTCGTTGGGAGGTCGTTCCACGCGGCGCGGTTCGATGGTCGATGGTCGATGGT
>JBBJOE010000271.1:0-4529 GCA_037721765.1 Thermomicrobiales bacterium | reverse complement strand
GCCAGGCGGCGGGAACCCTCGACCTCGTCGGTGAGACCCTTGGACATGAGGGCGATGGCGTAGGGGCCCCAGGGGGCGTAGACGAGGCCGGCATCGTTGCGGATGCCGCGCAGGGAGCCGGTCTTGTGGGCGACCTCGGTGTTCTCGGGCAGGTGGAGGGGGATGATGGTGTTGTATTTCTGGCGTTTCAGGATGTCGATCGCGGTGTCTCGGCTGGCGAGGGCGAGTCCGTCGCCGCGTTCGATGGTGGTCAGGAGGGTGACCATGTCGGCCGGGGTGCCGGTGACGTTGCGCTCGTCGGCGGCGTAGGCGATCGAATCGGGATTGATCGGGGTGGTGCGGAGGGCGTCGCGCAGGGTGTCGTAGGTGGTGGCGGGGTCGTGGGGATCGAGGCCGGTGGCGTGGCAGAAGATGCCCCGGCAACCGAAGGGGATCGAGGTCTGCCCCATGCCGAGGCGGTCGAGGCCGGCGCGAAGGCGGTCGACGCCGACCAGGTCGAGCAGGAGGTCGGTCGCCAGGTTGTCGGAGACGACGGTCATCAGGACCGCCAGGTCGCGAACCGTCGGGGCGATGCCGGGGTCGAGGTCCTGGAGCACGCCGGAGCCCGGCACCCGCTGGTGGGCACCGACGGTCACGCGTTGCCGGAGGTCGATTTCCCCCGCGTCGGCGAGGCGGAGCAGGGCGTAGAGGAGGGGCACCTTGAACGTCGAGGCGGCCGGGAACACCTCCCGCTCGCGCAGGGCGAGGGTGGTGCCTGAGGTGAGGTCATGTACGGCCAGACCGGCGACGCCGTCCAGCCCGGTCAGGAAGTCCCCGACGCGGTCGAGAAACTCGGCATCTCTGGCGCCCGGCGCGTCGGGCCCGGTCGTGGTCCCGGTCGCCGGTCGCGCGGTCGCCCCCTCGTCCATCCCTG
The DNA here is from genome assembly GCA_037721765.1 of Thermomicrobiales bacterium. Lineage (GTDB taxonomy): Bacteria > Chloroflexota > Chloroflexia > Thermomicrobiales > UBA6265 > JACCVE01. The sequence continues at coordinate 3,616 of JBBJOE010000271.1, read as the reverse complement.
CGTCCCTCCCATTCCCCGCTCGATCGTGAGGCGTCGCGAAGGTGACGCCCGGTGCGGGGAGCGATGATGCGTGGTCGCCCACCCCGCCTCGACCGGGACGACCGCTGACCGCCCGGGGCCGCATGGTCGCACGGTCGTCGAGAGACCGTACAGCGGGGTTAAGGCGGGCTGGTATACTGGCGACACATCGGACCTGGCACCAGAGACGACCGCGCCGGCCGCCAAGGTCCCGTGTGACGATCGACCCTACCGGCGAAGCGTTCGCCGGCGTCCCGGGGCATAGCCAGAGGAAATTTCACCATGGGCCGCGAGCGACGCCCGCTCTTCCCCGAGGAAGAGTCGATGGCGGAGCCGGGGAACTATGGGTGTCCGATGCTGATCCGCCCGCACCACGACCTCGGCGGCCGAAGCGTCCCGACCATGCGCTGCGCGCTCGGTTGGGCGCTGCACAACGAGGCGGAGATCGACCGGTGCGCGGCGACGGGATCGGTCGTGGAGTGCTGGAAAGTCGATCCGGCTCTCATCGAGGTCGTTCCCCGACCCGGACCGCGACCGCACGTCGTCCCGGAACCGGCGGCGGAGTCGCCCGAGATCGTCCGCATCGCGGGCGACTAGGGATCGAGTCCTGGACGACTGTCTTGGGCGTCAGTCCTGGACGACTGTCTTGGACGAGCGTCCGATCGGCCGCGACCCCCACCCCGGAGGTCCGGCGCACCCATCCCCGGCCCCATGCACCGCCCCGGCACTCGCCGGGGCGGTCATCGTTTTCCCGGATTCGCCGGGAGGGGGGCAGCGGCGGCGCGCCACGAGTGTTGGCGAGGCCGGCCAGCCAGGTCCGGAGCGACCGGCGGGGCTAGCCGACGGGGATCGGGTCGGTGGGCGCGTTCGCGCGGATGAAGGCCTCGACCTCGGACGGGGGGGTCTGGCGGAGGGTCAGGGCGGCGTACTTGAGATTGCTGGGCAGGTAGAGGTGGAAGTCGGAGATGATCGGCTCGATGCGCTCCGCCTCGGCCCACCACTCATAGAGGCGGGGCAGCCACTCGAAGGAGCGGGCCTGGACGCGCCAGAGGGCGACGCCGGCGCCGCGCTCGTAGGTGAGGGCCTCGCCGAAGTAGACGGTGCCACCACCGGCCTCGATGATCTGGAGGACATCGTCGTAGTGGCGCGGTGACCCCTTCAGGGTGAACCGCCAGCCGCCGGGGCCCGCCCCGGCGGCGGCGGTGTCCGCGGCACGCCGCGCCTTAGCATCGGTCCCCGACCGCCGGCCGAGCAATGACCTCATCCCGTCTCCCTCACCATGTCACTGGCCAAGCCGGCGCCGCGTTCCCGCGCGATTCGGGCGACGCACCCGAGAGGGGGCATCATGTCCCGGATGCGATGCATTGTACCCGCGTTCACGGGGTCCCGATCCCGTCGGGGGACGGCCCCGGGGGCATGGCCGCCACGGCGGGGTCCGGTCCCCGTCGCAGGGTGGCCAGGGCGCCGGTGAGGAGCAGGGCCACCGGGCCGCCGATGCCGACGATCAGGCCGGCGAGGACGAAGACGGCCGGGGCGCCGAGGGTAGGGATGACCAGGCCGACGATGCCGAACCAGGCCGCGGCGGCCAGGGTGATGATCGCCGACCAGGCCGCGTACATCCGGCCCCGGAGGGCGTCCGGCACCGCTTCGACGAGGTAGGCCTGCATGGCGATCACGGCCCAGGCGTCGGTGAACCCGAGCGCGAACCAGCATGCGAAGACGACCGGCAGGGGCGGCACGAGGCCGACCGGCAACAGGAACAGCGGCCCCAGGTATCCGATCGCCAGCAGGCGGCGGCGGCCGATGCGCGGCTCAATCCGGTTGCCGACCAGCGCCCCGACCACTGCCCCCCCGGCGATCGTCGCCATCAGCAGGGCGAAGACCGTCTCGGCCCGATCGCCGAGGGCGATCGTCTCCTCGGTGTAGATCACCAGCCCGATCACGAAGATGGTGCCGATCACCTGCCAGAGGATCTCGGCGGCGGTGATCCCCCGCACGACCCGGTTGGTCCAGATCACGCTCAGACCGGCGAACAGTTCCTCTCGCAGGGACGGCGCGGTGTCGGGGGCGATGGCCGGGCTCGCGGTCGGTAGGCGCAGTCGCCAGATCAGCGCGGCGGAGGTGGCGAAGCAGACCGTCTGGAGCCAGAAGGTGCGGGACGGCCCGGCGGAGGCGACGAGCAGGGCGCCGAGGGCCGGGCCGATGACCCGGATCAGCGACTGGCTGACCTGGACCACGGCCAGGGCGGGCACCATCAGGCCCGTGCCGGCGATGACGGGGACGGTCGCCTGTTCGGCCGGGCGGGCGACGGCGTTGCCGACGGAGACCAGGGCCGCCAGCACGGCGAGTTGCCACAGTGACGAGGTGAACGGGATCAGGCCGACCAGGACGGCCCGGCTCAGGTCGGACCCGAACATCAGGCGGCGACGATCCATCCGATCGGCGAGGAGGCCGGCGACCGGGGCCAGGATGACGCGGGGCAGGGTCTGGATCACGAAGAAGAGGCCGAGGAGGCGGGCGGAGCCGGAGAGGTCGTAGACCAGGAGCGGCAGGGCGACCTGGGCGACGGCCTCCCCGAGACCCCCGGCGGCCTGGGAGAGCCAGAGCAGGGTGAAACCGGGCCGCCGGAAGATGGTGCGCATGCTCCGGTCGAAGGGATCTTCCGGTCCCGGGATCCGAGCGTCCGGCCCACCGGTGCCCCGAGGCGACATATCCCCCCCGGCGCCCGGTCCAGCCATGTCCGTCCTGGCCTCGGTCCCGGGAGTCGCCAGCGTGGAGGTCATGGGCGGCACCGGGGCATCATGGCATCCTTTCGGCGTCGGGTCGGGTCGGGTCGGGACGGGACGGGTCCAGCTCTCAGATTGAGGGGCCGGGACGGGGGCAATCCGGCCGCCGCGCCGCGAGAACCCCAACACTGGGTCAGGGACATCGAAGACCCACCGTCGGACAACCACAAACGATGTGGAGGATGACGGCGGGAGAATACAAGTCCTTCCGCCTATTGGTCGCAATCCTGAAGATGAGCGTCGTCGATGTTCCCGAAGGTCGTGCCCACCGGGGTCGACGACCGGTGTCACACGATAGCGTTGGGAAGGACCTCACGTCCTGCTGCCATCCTCTACCGCGCGTGATGCCGTGCCCGAGCGTCGGGGAGCCGGCGGGTGAGTTCGATGACGGGACAGGGGGGAGCGTGTGATGACGACGACCGGTGATGGCCACCGCCAGAGCCTCGAACTCAAGGTCCGCTGTTCGGGGGCCAATCTTGACCGCGTCCGTGCCAGTCTAGCAGAGGGCGACGGGCCGACCCCGGTCACGGCGCGGCAGGTCGATAGCTATTTCTCTGCTCCGGTGGGCCGGTTGAAACCGCGGGTGACAGGGCCCGTCCAGCGAGCGGTTGCGGGGCAGCGTCCTGGGTCCGCGTCGCGGGAGGGCGCGGGACTCATCGCTTACCGGCGTCCCAACGCGGCAAGCGGCCGGTGGAGCGAGTACGAAGTGGTCCCCGTGTCGAGCGGGCAAGTCGAGTCGCCGCGGGCCGTGCTTGCCCACACCCCGGCGTCGTCCGGCGGGTCGAGAAGGTGAGGACCGTGGCGATCCTGGG
>JBBJOE010000270.1:0-4546 GCA_037721765.1 Thermomicrobiales bacterium | reverse complement strand
GACCCGGCCCTGGCGGACAGGCTCGAGCGCATCGCCTTCAACGCCCTGCCCGCCACGTTCAAGCCCGACATGTGGGCACACCAGTATGATCAGCAGGTCAACCAGGTCGTCTGCAAAGTCGCCGAGGATCGCATCTACACCAGCAACCGGTCCGACTCCAACATCTACGGGTTGGAGCCAAACTTCGGCTGCTGCACCGCCAACATGCACCAGGGTTGGCCCAAGTTGGCATCCCACCTGTGGATGGGATCACCAGACGACGGGTTGGCCGCGATGGTCTGGGCGCCCTGCGTCGTGGAGACCACGGCCCAGGGGGTGCCGGTCCGCGTCGAGGTGACGGGTGACTATCCGTTCAGCGAGGACATCCACCTCACGGTTCAGGCCGAACGGCAGGTTCGTTTCCCCCTGCACCTGCACATCCCTGCCTGGGCGGACGGGGCGGTCCTCAGTGGGGCCAATGGTGGCCCGGAGATGGTCGCGGCCGGCGGATTCCATCGCATCGATCTGGGCTGCGATGGTGAACGGGACCTGACGTTCGATCTCCGGCTGCCGATGACGCCGCGCGTCGAGCGGCGCTTCAACGGCGCCGCGTCGATCTCTCGTGGCCCTCTCCTCTACGCGCTGTCCATCGGCGAGGACTGGCGCCAGATCGGCGGCGAGTTGCCACACGCCGACTGGGAGGTGCACCCGACCACGCCCTGGAACTATGCCCTCGCGTTGGACGGCGATGACCCGGGGCGATCGCTGGGGTTCACGGTGGGGCCGGTCGGTGACGCACCCTTCTCGCCGGAGGGCGCGCCGGTTTCGGCCGAGGTCAGCGGGCGAAGATTGCCAGATTGGGGCCTCGCCCACAACGCCGCGCAACCGCCGCCTGCTAGTCCAGCCACCTCGGACGAGCCACCGGAGACCTTGCGCCTGATCCCGTACGGCGCGACCAACCTGCGGGTGGGGGAATTTCCGACCCTGGCGAAACCGTAGCGACCCCGGTCGCCATCGGCGCCGATGGCGACCGGTTCCCGGATTGGCCGGAACGCGCGTGGTTGCCCCCCCCGGGCCAACGTCACCGCCGCAGGCGAGGGTCCAGGGCGTCGCGCAGGCCGTCCCCGAGCAAATTGAAGCCCAGCACCGTCAGGGCGATCGCCGTGCCCGGCACGATGGCCGCCCAGGGGGCCAATTGCAGGAAGCCGTAGGAGCTGCTGACCATCGAGCCCCACGAGGGGGATGGCGGTTTGTTGCCCAGGCCGAGAAAGGCCAGCGAGGCCTCGGCCAGCACCGCGAAGGCGAAGTTCAGCGAGGCGTGGACGATCAGGGGGGCGGTGATGTTCGGGAAGACGTGGCGGGTCAGGATGCGTGAGGTCGGCAGGCCGGTCGCCACTGCCGCCTCGACGTAGGCCATGTGGCGGACAGCCAGCGTGGCGCCCCGCACGACGCGCATGAAGGTCGGGGTGTAGACGACCGCGATCGCGACCATCACGTTGGCCAGCGAGTTGCCGAGCATGGTGATGATCGCGATCGCCAGCAGGATCGCCGGGAAGGCGAAGACGACATCCAGCAACAGGGTCAGGACGTTGTCCAGCCAGCCGCCGCGATATCCGGCGACCATCCCCAGCACGACGCCCAGCGTCCCCGCCAGGCCGACCGCGATCAGGCCGACCTGGAACGAGATGCGGGCCCCGTGCAGCAGGCGGCTGAGGATGTCGCGTCCGAACTCGTCGGTCCCGAACGGGTAGGTGGCCGACGGCGACTGGAGGCGATCCCGCGAAAACTGCTCGGTCGGCCCGTGCGGGGCCACCATCGGCCCCGCGATGGCGACCACGGCGAAGATCCCCACCAGGATCAACCCGGTGACCGCCAGTCGCTGGCGGCGGATGAGCGAGAGGAGTCCCGGTCGCTCGGTGACCCGCCCCCCGGCGTGATCCCCGAGCGTGGATGTCGAGGTCCGGCCCAGGGTGCCGCTGGCGCCCGTCGTGTCGGTGCCCATTGCTCAGGCCGTCCGCAGGCGAGGGTCGACCACCACGTAGAGGATGTCGACCACCAGGCTGACCAGGACGAACATCGTGGCGATCACCAGCGTCACACCCTGCACGACCGGGTAATCGCGGTTGGCGATCGACTCGTAGATGTAGCGGCCGACTCCCGGCAGGCCGAAGATCGTCTCCACGATGACCGTGCCGCCGAGCAGGCTGGCGACCTGGATGCCGCCGACGGTGATGATCGGCAGGGCGGCGTTGCCGATGACGTGGCGGGTGATGACCCGCCGCTCCGCCAGTCCCTTGGCCCGGGCGACGCGGACGAAGTCTTGCCCCAGCATCTCCAGCATCGCCGAGCGGGTATTGCGCATCATCACCGCCGCGAGCGGGAGGCCGAGCGAAACCGCGGGCAGGACCATGTTCCGCAGGTTCTCCAGCGGCGCCCGGGTGAACTCGACGTACCCGATCGGTGGTAACCACCGTAACCAATAGGAGAAGACGAGGACCAGCAGGGTGGCCAGCAGGAAGTTGGGCACCGACACCCCCACCAGCGTGATGATCGTGGCGGCGTAGTCGAGCCCGGAGTTGCGCTTCACCGCCGCCAGGACGCCGACGATGAAGGCCGGGATCGTCCCGACCAGCGCGGCGAGCAGGGCCAGTTCAATCGTGACCGGCAGGCGCAGCCCGAGTTCCTGGGTCACGGCGCGCCGGGTCCGCAGCGAGTTGCCCAGGTCACCCCGGACGACCTTGCCCAGCCACTTGACGTACTGCACTGGCTGCGGCTGATCCAATCCGTACGACCGCCTGATCCGTTCGACCTGCTCCGGGGTCGTCCTTTGGTCCACCCCGATCGCCAGCAGGGTCGCGTCCCCGGGGATGAGCCGGACCAGCGTGAAGGTGACGAGGGACACACCGAGGAGGACCGGAACCAGGAAGGCCAGGCGACGCAGGATGAACGCGATCACGACCGCTCGGCCTCCCTTTCACATACGTCGGGCCGCGAGACCACGCGGTGGCGTCCCCCGGGAGGGAACACGATCGCGTGGTCTTCGCCGAACGACTCCTACCGGTCGAGCCAGGTCTCTCGCAGGGAGATGTTCGACCCGGTCGGGATGTGGGTGTAGCCCTTGACGTCGGTGCTCATCACTTCGTACTGGTTGGCGACGAACAGGTTGACCCAGGGCAGGTCGGCCAGCAGGATCTCTTGGATCTGCTGGTAGATCTCCGTCCGGGCGGCCTGGTCGGTGGCGGCGATCCCCTCGGTGATCAGGGCGTCGACCTCCGGGTTACTGTAGCCGACGAAGTTGCCGCTCTCGCCCGTGCCGAAGCTGCCCAGCATGACGGTGTTCGGGTCGACGTAGGCGCTCTCGCCGGTGACCGCCATGTCGAATTCCTTCGTCACGTAGACCTGGTCGATCATGGTCGCGTTCTCGACCAGGTTCAGCTCGGCCTCGATCCCGATCTGGTTCAGTTGTTCCTGGATGACGACGGCGGCGTTCGAGAGGAACGAGTAGGCCGACCAGGACGTGATGGTCGTCGAGAAGCCGTCCGGGAAGCCCGCCTCGGCCAGCAGGGCCCGGGCGCCCTCGATGTCGGGCGCGGTGACCGGCACGTCCAGGGCGGCCCAGAAGTTGGCGGGGAAGAGGATCTGTGTCGCCTCGCCCCGGCCGAAGACGGTGGGGCCGAGGACGGCCTCCCGGTCGATCACCATCGCGATCGCCTGGCGGACGCGCAGGTCGTTGAATGGCTCCCGGGTCAGGTTGAAGCCCAGGAAGCGGATGTTCGTGTTCTCGGACCCGGCGATCGTCAGGTTCTCGTCGCCCTCCAGGATCTCGATGTCGCGCAACGGCGCGTACTCGATGAAGTCGACCGTGCCGGTCACCACGGCGGTGGTCCGGGAGGTGTCCTCGCTAATCGGGATCAGTTCCAGACCGTCCAGGTAGGGGAGGCCCGCCTCCCAGTAGTTCGGGTTCTTCTCCAGCACGATCCGGGTGTTCGGCACATACTCGACAAAGACGAACGGCCCCGTGCCGACCGCGACCTGTGACAGGTCGCCGTTCTCCTCGACCACCTCGCGGGGGATGATGATCGTGCTCTGGCCGGAGAGGCTGGCGAGTAGTGACGAGTCCGGCTCGGTCAGGGTCAGGACCACGGTCATGTCGTCGGGCGCCTCGACCGAGGCCATCGAGGCCAGGTCGGCGGCGCTGGTCGAGGCCGTGGCCGGGTCGACCAGGCGCTCGAAGCTGTAGACGACATCGCTGGCGACCATCGCCCGGCCATTGTGGAAGGTGACGCCCGGCCGCAGCGTGAAGGTGTAGACGAGGCCGTCGTCGGAGATCTCCCAGCTCTCGGCCAACTCCGGCGCCACGGTCAGGTCCGGTTGGACCCGGACGAGCCGGTTGTAGATGTGCTCGACCACGTGCCAGATCGCCGTCAGGCTCTGGAGGTGGGGATCGAGCGCGGTCGGGTCGGCCTGGAGCCCGACCTTGAGGATGCCGCCCGGCACCGGGACGGGGGACGCCTCCTGCGCCTTCAGCGACGGGGCACCCACCACGGACAGGGCACCCAGCGACGCC
>JBBJOE010000029.1:0-16296 GCA_037721765.1 Thermomicrobiales bacterium | reverse complement strand
AGCGGCGCCACCGTCGCCCCGCCGGTGAGGCCGTGATTCAACCGGGGGACGATCACCACGATCTCCCGCGCCGGGCTGCCGCCCGTCCTCGCCAGTCGCCGGGCGAAGGCCACGACGTGATCGGCTCGTGGTCCGGAGGCCGCCAGGGGTAGATAGCCGCCGGACTCGAACAGGTCCGGTGCCTCGGCCCGGGCCCGCAGCAGGGTCGCGGTCAGGTAGAGCTTGACCCGCCCGTCCTGCCAGGTATCCAGCAGTTCCCCGACCAGGGCGGCCTTATCCCGCCGCCGGGAGAGGTCTCGCAGCAGGCGGGTCCGCAGGTCGTAGTCGACCGGGCGGCGGTTGTCGGGGTCGACCAGGCTGAAGTCCCAGAGCTCGGTCCCCTGGTAGATATCGGGCATGCCCGGCGCGGTCAGGCGCAGCGCCTGCTGGGCCAGGCCGTTCATCGCCCCGACGGTGGCCACCTTGGCCCGCAGGGTCGCGAAGTCGGCCAGGAACGCCTCGCTCTCGGTCCGGTCCAGGATGCGGCGGACGAACGACACCAACGCCGCGTCGTATTCCTCGTTCGGGTTGACCCAACTCGTCTGGACCTGGGCCTCGCGGGTCGCCTTGTCCATGTAGGCCACGATCCGGGCGACGAAGGTTTCCCAATCGTCGTCGGACAGGCTCGCCGCGTCGAGGGGCCAGGCGCCGAGCAGGGTCTGATAGAGCAGGTACTCGTCGTTGCGGTCCGGCGCGAAGGTCCCGGCGACGCGGCTCCGCGCCTTCCGGTTCAAGCGGGCCCAGCGGTTGAGGGCGATCCTCCACTCCCTCGGCACCTCGGAGAGGACCGAGATCCGGGCCCGGACGTCCTCGCTGCGCTTGGTGTCGTGGGTGGAGGAACTGAGCATCGCGTTGGGCCAGTGGCGGGCCCGCTCGGCGTTCTCGCGGTGGAAGGCGGCGACCGGCACCCCGAAGGTGGTCGGGTCACCGCCCACCTCGTTCAGCGAGGTCAGCCGGTTGTACCGGTAGAAGGCGGTGTCCTCCAGCCCTTTGGCCATCACCGGGCCGCTGAGTTGCTGGAACCGCATCGCGAAGGCGCACCGCGTCGCACGCTGCTCGGGCGAGGCCGTGCCGCCCTGGACCAGCAGGACATCGCGCAGGAAGTGGAAGACCGTCCGGTCCGTCGCCGGGTTGCGGCGGATCGCGGCCGCCACCGCCGTCTCGATCGTCCTCCGGTCGCTGCCGGCGACTTCCGCGCCATCGCAGGTGACATAGGTGCGGTAGACCGGGAAGCAGGCGATCACCTCGCGCAGGGCGTCGCGCAGGTTATTGAGGGTGAAGTCGCGCAGGCGCCGGTTCTGCTCGGCGATCCGGTCCAGCGACGCCGCCAGGACCGCCACCTCGCTGGCCAGGCCGACGCGCATGATCAGGCGCTTACAGTCGTAGACCATGTCGGCGAAGTTCACCTTCTGGCCGAGGAACCGGGCATAGACCTCGTCGAACGGCTTGCGGCCGGCCGGGTCGACGAACAGGCCGCCGACCGCGTTGGCGAACTCGTAGCCGGTGGTGCCGTGGACCGCCCATTCCCCGGGCAACGCCTCGCCGTGCTCGACGATCTTCTCGACGAGCAGGTAGATCGGCCGGGGGTCGAGGCGCCCGCCCACGACCGCCGCGTCGAGCGCCGCGTCGAGGCGGGGGCGCATGGCCTCCCACTGGCGGCCCCGCTCCTGGGTCCGGGCGACCTCCTCCGGCGAGGCCAGCACGGTGCCCGGGGTCGTCTCCTCCTCCCCGATCGCCCGCCGCCGGGCGACCTCGACCCGATAGGCCCGCTGCAGGCGGGCGACGTAGGCGGCAGGGTCGAACAGGCCATCGACGTGGTCGAGGCGGAGGCCATGGACCTTCCCCTCGGCCAGCAGCGCCAGGGTCAACTGGTGGGCCGCGTCGAAGACGGCCGGTTCCTCCTGCCGGACGGCGGCCAGCTCGTTGATGGCGAAGAAGCGGCGATAGTTGATCTCCTCCGCCGCCACCCGCCACGAGGCCAGACGGTACGACTGGGCCTCGAGCAGTGCCTCCATAAGGTCGAACGAGGCCGGCTCGCCGGCGGTGCCCCGGTAGTCCTCGATCGCCCGGGCGATCGCCTGGCGGACCGGTTCCGAGTGGCGGGCGACCTCGGAGAGGCGCCGCTTGGCGACCGTCTGTTCCCGTTGCCGGTCGGCCACACGGACGGGGTCGGTCTCGGTCTGGGCGGGCAGTTGCTCGAAGGCGAAGACGATGCTCTGGAACTCCAGCAGGTCCGGGTCGTCCGGCATCAGGGTGGCGACCAGCTCCGGCAAGTGGCGCCGGAGGATGGCGGGGTAGCTGGGGGGCGCGATCGGTAACCGGTTCTCGTAGTAGTCGATCGAGAAGGTGCCCGCGTCCTCGTCGAAACCGAGGTGAAACTCGCCCTGCTCCAGGACGACGCCGTACTGGTCTCCGAGAAACGGCAGCAGCACCTTGTCTCGCAGGTCGGTCTTGATGGGATCCCAGTCGATGTCGAAGAAGCCGGAGTACGGTGAGCTGCGGCCGTTCTCGAGGACATCCATCCACCAGGCGTTGGTGCCCCGGCCGATGCCCATGTGGTTGGGGACGAAGTCGAGGATGTGCCCCAGGTCGTGGCGATCCAGGGCGGCGATGAACGCCTCGTAGTCGCCCTCGGCCCCGAGTTCGGGGTTGAGGCGGTTGTAGTCGTCCACGTCGTAGCCGTGCGTACTGCCGGGGCGGGCCTTGAGGTAGGGAGAGGCGTAGATGTCGCTGACGCCGAGTTCGGCCAGGTAGGGCACGACGCGTCGCGCGTCTCGGAAGGTGAAGTCGCCATTGAGTTGGAGCCGGTAGGTGGCGCGGGGCACCCGGGCCGGGCCGGGGACCGCGGGCATCAGCCCCTCGACCAGGGTGTCGAGGGCGGCCTCCTCCTCGGCCCGGGCGGCCTCGGCGGCGATGGTGGCCGCCTCTCCGGCGGCCATCGCATCGGCTTCCTCCGACGTCGTGGCGGCCGTGGGTACCGCGCCGCCGGCGGCGGTCGCCCTGGGTACGCGCGGTGCCGCCTCGGCCACATCCGGCGACGTCGGTGATGTCTGTTCTCGATCCGTCAACGTTGCGTCCTTACCCGTCCTATCTGTCCGGCATCACGTCCTGGAGCTATAGACGGAGTCCCCTGCCCCGGGCGCAACAGACACCGGCCCGACGGGATCGGGCCCGGGTCGAGGGTCCATCCGCCGGGAACGGCAGAGTGCCGCCCCACCCGGGGCGGCCTGATGCCCTACAACTCCCGCGTGTCGATGGGGCGGTATCGCAAGGGGCGGACCATAGTCAGGTGGGTGATCCCGGCGACCTCGAACCGTCGCCCCCGGGGGATGAAGCCGAGGCGGCCATAGAACCCGACGGCGTGGTCCTGGGCGCTGATCGCCACGGACGGGACCGCCATGCCGTCGGCGTGGTCGAGCAGCAGGGACACCACCCTGGCTCCCAGGCCCCGCCCCCGCCACTCGGGAACGGTCGCCACCCAGGTGATCTGGCCCGACGCCTGGCCGTCCTCGTCCAGGTAACCGGCGACGGTCAGGCGGGCGGCGCTGACGATCTCGCTGCCACCCTCCCCGTCGGGCACCTCGGCCACGGCATGGACGCCCCCCGCGTCGTCGGCGTCGGTCGCCTGGTCGCCGATCAGCCCCTGCTCGTCGCCGAAGACCCGTTGGCGGATCGCGACGACGGCCTCGAAGTCCCGCCGGGCCCGGATGAACCGGACCCGGACCACGACCTCGTTGCCGCCGGCATGGGCGTCACCCAGACCGGTCCCAGGACGACGCTCCGCCCGCCAGCCCGCGCGGGCGGGACGCGGTGGTCGCTGCCCGATCACCGCCCGCCCCCGCTCGACCCACCGCCGGCGGGGGATGCCCCGGCCCGGCTCGCCACCTCGACCCCGTTGGTCATCACCCGCTCCCAGTCCGCCCGCTGGTCGTCGAGCCAGGCGCGGTGGGTGGCCATCGCCGCCGCCGCGTCGTTCGCCTGGGACGCCACCCGGCCCGGGGCGGTGCCACCGGGCACATCGCGGGCCGCCACGCTGGCGGGGGCGTCGAGGGGCGGGCGCCGGCCGGCGAAGACCGGGTGGGCGGCGGCCCATTCCTCATCGGAGAGGTCGGCGAAGGTGATCCCCCGGACGACGCACTCCCCGACCAGGCGGCCAACGACGCCGTGGGCCTCGCGGAAAGGGACCCCTTCCCGGGCTAGCAGGTCGGCGGCGTCGGTGGCGAGGGAGAAGTCGGCGACGGCGGCCTCGGCCAGGCGATCGATCCGGAAGCGCAGGGTGGCGATCATCGGCGGCACGACGTCGAGGGTCGCGACGAGGGTGTCGATCGTGTCGAACAATCCCTCCTTGTCCTCCTGCAAATCCTTGTTATAGGTGAGGGGGAGGCCCTTGGCGGTGGTCAGCAGGGCCATCAGGTGGCCGAAGACGCGGCCGGTCTTGCCCCGGGCCAGCTCGGCGACGTCGGCGTTCTTCTTCTGCGGCATGATCGAGCTGCCCGTCGAGAAGGCGTCGTCGACATCGACGAACCGGAACTCGGCCGACGACCACAAGATCACCTCGTCGGCCAGGCGGGAGACGTGCAGCATCACCAGCGAGCAGGCGTGGAGGACATCGAGGACGAAGTCGCGGTCCGAGACGGCATCGAGGCTGTTGGCCGAGATCGCGGCGAAGCCCAACTCGGCCGCCACGCCTTCCCGGTCGATCGGGTAGGTCACCCCGGCCAGGGCACCCGCGCCGAGGGGCATCACGTCGGTGCGGCGGTGGGCTTGGCGGAGGCGGTCCAGGTCGCGGTCCAGCATCGCCACGTAGGCCAGCAGGTGGTGGGCGAGGAGGACGGGTTGGGCCCGCTGGAGGTGGGTGTACCCGGGCATCACCGTGTCCGGGTGCGCCGTGGCGACCGTCATCAGGGCGCCCGCGAGGTCCAGCACCCCGGCGGCAACCGCGAGGATGGCACCCTTGGTCCACAGCCGCAGGTCGGTGGCGACCTGGTCGTTGCGGCTGCGGGCGGTGTGCAACTTGGCGGTGACGGCGCCCGCCGCCTCTCGCAGGTGTCGCTCGACCCCGGTGTGGATGTCCTCGTCCGCGACGGTGAGGGCGAACGACCCGTCATCGACGCGTCCCCTGACGGCGACGAGACCAGCGATCAGGTCCCCGGCCTCGGCGGCCGAGATGATCCCCTGCCGGCCCAGCATCCGGGCGTGGGCGATCGAGCCCTGGATGTCCTCGCGGACCATCCGGACATCGAAGCCCACCGAGGCGTTGAACGCTTCGAGCCGGGCGTCCGGCGGGGTCGAGAACCTTCCCCCCCAGGCCTTGGTACGGTCGTCCACGGTGCTCCTCTATGGTGGTGGGACGGCAACGATGCGGATGGGACCGTGGCCGGCGCACGATCCGGATGACGGGGGCCAGGATACCACCCGCCCGAACCCGGGCCGACCCGATCGCGGAACAAGGCCGAGGCCTCGCGTGGATTGACACGGGGGCAATCGCTCTGGTAGCGTCAATGGTATCCATGGTGTGAGGGGGTCGGCCGGCGTCCCGTCGGAGGGGCCGGGGACACCCGGGCGGCTGCCCGCGTTCCGCTCCCCGCCCATGTCCCGGCCGATGGCCGCCCCGAACGCCCCGTCGTCACTCCCGACCTTCGCCCCATCGTCATGACTCCCCGGAGTCCATACCCGTCGTGAGGCATGCCCGGTGACTGTTGTCCGGCCGCGAACCGCCCGTCACTCTCGCCCCTCTCTCGCCCTTTTGGTCGTCCTCCTGGTGCTGGTCGGGACCGGGCCGGGCGTCGCGGCCCAGGAGACCGGGACCGGTGGTGGGCTGCCACCGATGATGACGGCCCGGGTGACCGGTGCCGAGGCGATCAACATCCGGGAATGTCCGGAGTTCACCTGCGAGGTGATCACGGTGGCCGAACTCGGTGACGCCGTGGAGGTCACCGGCGAACCGGAGGACGGGTTCACCCCGGTCCGCTACGCCGGCGAGGACGGCTACGCCTTCGACCTGTTCCTCGGCCGCGAGGGGCTGCCCGTCCCACGCTTCGTCGAAGGTGCTCCCGGCTGCGACCGGATCGCCCTGGCCTTCAACGTCGGGCAAGGCTTCGAGCCCAGCACCGGCATCCTCGACATCTTGGCCCGGGAGGAGATCGACGCCACCTTCTTCGTGATGGGCTGGTGGGCCGAGGAGAATCCGGAACTGGTCGAGCGGATGGCCGAGCTGGGATTCGAGGTCGGAAGCCATGGTGACCAGGCAGTCCCCCTCACCGAACGCACCGATGCGGAGGTGATCCAAGACGTCGAGGACGCGGCGGCACGGATCTCGGACATCATCGGCGACGATATCAGCCCGGCGTTCACGCCCTACGCGGCGGCGATGGACGACCGGGTCCGCGCACTGGTGGCCAGTACCGGGTATCTGCCGGTCGGCTGGCAGATCACCTCCGACGATTGGGACTACGACTCCACCGCCGAGGCCGTCTGGGCCAATGTGGTCCCGAACGCCTACGATGGGGGGATCGTCGAGTTGCACTTCGACGGCCCCGCCACCAAGGAATCGACCGAGACGGCCCTGCCCTGGATCATCGTCGGCCTCACCGAGCGCGGCTATGAGTTCGTGACCATCTCCGACATGATGCTCCCCTGCGGCGCGGCGGAAACGGTGGCCGCCGCGACGGCCGACGCGGCATCCTCGGCGACACCGGTGACGACGCCCGAGGCCCCCCCGACGGCCACCCCAACGACTACCGCGACGCGGCCGCGCTCGGCCGCGCGCCAGCGCTCGTAGGCTACGGTCACGACCGGAGTCGGCCCCCCTCTCTTCCCGGCCCCGTGGACCCGGATCGTGTGATGCCACTCGCCCTGCCCCGATCGGGCTCCGGGACCAGCCCACGCGCGGTCCGTATGGGCCTCGCGGCGGGTCAGCGGGGCCGGACGGGTGTGGCCTTCGTTCGCCGTGCCGGGACGCCGATCCTCCACGGCGTACCGGCTTGGGCGAGAAGTGGCATGCCCCGTGCTTCTCCCTCGCGAGCGACCTGACCCGACGAGCGGGAGGGTCACGACGCCGGGTATACACTAAGTCCCACGCGATGGCACGAGGTCTGGGGCCGGTGTCCGCGTGGTCGCTTCTCGTCGGCCGCTGACGATCGGTGATGGTGTCGTTCACGAATACGTGATCGACCTGACGTACATGGGAGGTACACGATGATGACGCGTGAGATGCGGCGTGCCCTCGCCCAGCGGGCGACGCGACGGAACGTGGTCCGGGGCGGTGCTGCCGCCGGGGCAGGGCTGGCGCTGGCCGGGTCCGGACGACATGGTTTCCAAACCGCCGGCGCCCAAGGGACACCGGCGGCCTTCGACCGGGACGCCTCGATCGTTTCTTGGGGCTTCGGCCTGACGAACCCGCTCGCCACCGCCCGGGCCGAGGCCTTCCAGGCCGCCTACCCCTCGATCGCGATCGAGTTCGTCCCCGAGCTGGACGACCAGAAGATCCTCACCGCCGCCGCCTCCGACACCCTGCCCGACCTGCTCTGGATCGACCGGGTCGACATGGCCAGTTGGGCCGAGCGCGGCGTCGTCGCCCCCCTCGATGAGTACGTCGGGGCGAGCGGCGTCAACCTGGCCGACTACTACGAGGCAGGCGTCGCCGAGGTGACCTACGACGGCCAGGTCTACGGCTTGCCCGGCGGGATGGATGTCCGCGCCCTCTACGTCAACCTCGACGCCCTCAACGAGGTCGGCGTCGACGGGATGACCCTCGACACCTCCGACTGGGACATGCTGGCCGATCTCGGTGAGCAGCTCGTCCAGCGCGACGGCGACCGGATCATCCGCTGGGGGTTCGACACCAAGCTCCAGGCTGGCTATCTCTGGCTCTGGGGTCTGGGCAACGGCGGCACCTTCTTCAACGAGGACGGCACCGAGGCCACCTATAACAACGCGCAGGTCATCGACGCGCTCCAGTGGGGCGTCGATGTCTACGAGCGCCAGGGCGGCTATCAGGACTACGAGGCTGTCGCCTCGACCTGGCAGGGCGACGAGCAGTTCGCCCGCGGCCAGGTGGCGATGACGATGTACGAGTCGTGGATGCTCGGTATCGTCGCCTCGGTCGCCCCGGACCTCAACTTCGCCGTCCTGCCGATCCGGCAGCGCGGCAGCGGCCCGGACGGCCCCCCGGTCAGCTTCGCCGCCGGCCGGGCCTGGTCGATCCCGCAAGGGGCCAACGATCCCGAGGCGGCTTGGCAGTTCATCTCCCAGATGCACACCCTCGACACCTGGATGATCGGGGCCCAGGCCCGCAAGGAAGCCGCCCAGGCCGAGGGTGGCAACTATATTCCGGCCCTGACCGCCCACATCGAAGCCGACCAGCGCCAGATCGACGAGCTGTACGAGCCGATCTCGGCCAACGTCGACGCGGCGGTCCGACTGTTCCCGGAACTGCTGGCAGCCAGCACCAACCGCCCTAATTCGGCATCCCCCGCCAGCGCCCAGCTGGAGGACATCATGAACGAGGTCGGGATCCTGCCCGCCCTGCGCGGCGAGACCACGGCCGAGGACGCTCTGACCCAGGCGAACGACGACGCCCAAGAGGCCGTCGAGGAATTCCTCTAGGCCGAGCGACCATAGCGACCGGGACGGCGCCGCGCGCACCGATCCGGTCGCCATCTCGGATATCCATCCCCACCCGCGGGCGTCCGGCCAGCCCGGCGCCCGCGGGCACAATCCCCGCTCTCTCCATCATCACGCGTCGCGAGATGCTGCCCTTCGCGGCATAATCGGCATCGTCGTTGCTCCGGATCGTCCTGACCACATTATTCGGTTGAGGCCCCATTCACGACCGGACCGATCCGCCGGGAACGCCACGACCGCGATCGCCGACGAGACTGCCGGCCTGGCCCCGCGATCAACGAATTCTCGCCACCCCGGGGACCACCGGCGCCACGACACCGCACGACATCACGCCGCAGTGAGGGGCCGCGCATGGCACAGCTTTCGATCCCGCCGATCCAGGTCCAGCCGCCTGCCCGGCGCCGGGGTCCGTCCGAGGAGACCCTGGCGGCTTGGGTCGCGATCAGCCCGTGGGTCGTCGGGTTCCTGATCTTCACCCTCGGCCCGCTCCTGGCCTCGCTCTACTTCAGCATGACCGACTACGACGTCCTCAGCCCGCCGGAATGGATCGGCCTGGCCAATTACCGGGAACTGCTGACCGACGACCGGCTCTTCCCGAAGGCGATCCGGAACACCATCATCTACGCCGCGATCTATGTCCCCCTCCACGTCGTCACCGCTCTCGGCGTGGCCTTGCTCCTCAATGAGGCCCGGCAGTGGCGGGGCTTCTTCCGGACCGTGTTCTACTTGCCCTCGATCACCCCGGCCGTGGCCACCGCCTACCTCTGGATCTGGATCCTCAACCCCAACGATGGCCTGGTGAACCGGAGCCTGCGCTTCCTCCACCTGCCAGCACCCGCGTGGACGGTCGACCCGGCCTGGACCAAGCCGACCATCGTGATGTCCCAGCTCTGGCATCTCGGCGGGGCAATGATCATCTTGCTGGCCGGCCTGAAGGCGATCCCGCCCGAGCTGTACGAGGCCGCCAAGCTTGACGGCGCGGACGCCTGGCAACGGTTCCGGAGCGTGACGCTGCCGATGCTTTCCGGCGTGGTGTTCTTCATCGCCACGATCAGCACGATCGCCTCGCTCAACGTCTTCACCCAGGGCTACGTGATGTTCAACGGCAACGGCGGCCCCGAGAACTCGGCCCTGTTCATCGTCATGTATCTCTTCCGCGAGGGATTCAGCTACTTCCACATGGGCTACGCCGCCGCCATCGCCTGGGTCTTGTTCCTGATCATCACCACGATCACCATCATCCAGTTCCGCCTCTCCAAGCGCTGGGTCTACTACGAGGCCGGCACCAACGCTTGAACGGCCCACGGGGTACCGCGACACGGCCGGTCCGATGATGCTCCGCACCACAGCGAGGGACACCTACCATGGCGATCAATACCGGGGCGACGCCCCGCACCGCGCCGCTGACCATCTTCGCCGACCGGGCGGCCGAGGAGCCCCGACAACGGGTGGTCGCCGACCCGGGCCACAAGCCACTGGGCCGGCGCGACCTGCCGATCTACCTGACCCTGTTCGCCCTGTCGGCCCTGTTCAGCTTCCCGTTCCTGTGGTTGGTGCTGACCTCGCTGAAGGCGCCGGACGAGGTCTTCTCCCCCGGGCTCATCCCCGACCCGTTCTACCCGAAGAACTACGCCGATGTCTTCCGGTATGCCCCGGTCGGGCGCTGGCTCTGGAACACCGCCGTCGTCTCGACCCTGGCCGTGGTCACCGTCGTCTTCTCCAGCGCCCTGATCGCCTACGGCTTCGCCCGGCTCCGCTTCAAGGGCCGCGACGCCCTGTTCGGCCTGGTGATCGCGACCTACATGCTGCCCGGCGCCGTCACCCTGGTCCCGACCTTCCTGATCTGGCGCGAACTCGGCGCGGTGGGGACCTTCTTCCCCCTCTGGGCCAGCAACATCTTTGGCTCAGCGTTCTACATCTTCATGCTGCGCCAGTTCCTGTTCACCATCCCCCAGGACCTGGTCGACGCCGCCCGGGTCGACGGCGCCAGCTACTTCGGCATCTGGTGGCGGATCATGCTGCCCCTGATCCGGCCGGCCCTGGTCGCGGTCGCGGTCTTCGAGTTCCAGGCGAAGTGGAACGACTTCATGGTCCCGCTGATCTACCTCAACAATCCCAGCCAGTACACGATGTCGCTCGGCCTGGGGATGTTCAAGCCGGACTACGATACCCAGTGGGCGCTGTGGATGGCGGCCTCGGTCGTCTTCACCCTGCCGATGGTGCTGCTCTTCTTCGTCGCCCAGCGCTTCTTCATCGACGGCGTCGCCACGTCCGGCATGAAGGGGTAGCGGGCCTGGCGAGCCACGCTCCCCGGACGAGCCGCGATGGTCACGAGGGCCGGGACCGTGATCAGGGGTCCTGGACCGGCGGTCACGGTTCAGGCGTCACCCCGGGTGCGGCCATTGCCGCTGGTGTGGCGCGATGCTCCGGTGTGCGCGGCGCCTCCGGTGTGACACGCGCCGCGATGGTCGCGAGCGCCGCGAACGCCGCGAGGGGGTCGGGTTTGGCGGGCGGGCGCTCCCCGATCGCGTCGCAGGCCGGTAACCGCTCCTCCGGCAGGGCTCGCAGGATCAGGACGCCGCCCGGGGCCCGAGACACCTCCTCGGTCATCGCCCGGATCGTCCGCGCCATTTTCCCCCGGTAGGCCCAGGTGGCGTTGAGGCGGCCGGTGTCTACCACCAGCCAGGCGCCGGGCCTGCGCCGCAGGAGGCCGCACAGGTCGCCCGGGTCGGTGATCGTGGTGGAGCCGGTCCAGTAATCGACCGTGCGGCCCAAATCGGTGACCCGGGTGTAACGCTCGACCCGGGCCTGTCCCTCCGTCCCGGCCAGGAAATAGAGGTCGCGCCTGCTCCCCAGAGCCAGGTAGGCCGCCGGTGGCAGGGCGACGACGACCGGTTCGCCCGCCTCCCGGTGGTCCGCGACGTAGCGCATGGCCGAGACGAAGTCGACATCGACGGTCGGGTGCCCGAGGCGCCAGGCGATACCCTCGATCGCCACGACGAACCCGGGAAGGGTCAGGACGAGGACTGCCACGACCGGCCACGGCCCGAGCCGGCCCCATCGGCCCACGCCCACGGTCCCCCGCCGACCAACTTCCCCACGCCAACCGCCCCGGACGACCGTCACAACGGCCAGGGCCAGCAGCAGGGCACCGAGGGGTTGGAGATGCAGCAGGTACCGGGCGTGCTGTTCGGTCGTGAACAGCGACACGGCGACGACACCACCCCAATACGTCGCCAGCACGGTCAGCAGGCCGACCCGGCGAACGCCTAGATCAGGTCCGGTCCCACGCGGCGAGCGATTCAAGTCTCCTAGCGTGCCGAGCAGATACCCCGTTGCGGCGACCAAGACCAGCGGGGCGAAGACCGACGCCCAGCGGTCCCCAAAGAGGCCCAGCCAGGCACCTGTGCTGGGATTGGCAAGTCGCCCGGGGGCCAACAGGTCCGCCCCGGCGAACCCGAGCACCGATGCTCCCGCCGTGCTGTCGCGAAAGTTCTCCGGGCCGGAAACGACCGAGAGCAAGCTGACGACCACCGGGGCAACCGCGGCCGCGCCGAGGGCCGCGACCAATGGTCGCCCGGCTCGCCAGATGCCACGGCCATGGACGAGGAGGGCGACGCCGGCCAGCGGCGGCCAAAGCATCGCCGCCCCGACGTGGGTCAGGGTCGCGAGCCAGAACAGGCCCCCGAACGCGGCGGCCGGCCCCCACCGCGCCGGCCTCGCCACCGCCTGTAGAAAAACCCAGACGGTCGCCAGGCTGAGCGCCTGGAGCAGCCCGTACATCCGGACGTGACCCGCCCATTGGATGCCGAGCGGGTCGATCGCCACCAGCCCGGCCGCGACCGACCCGACCCAAGCCCGCCCACCGATCCTCCGCCCGAGGCGATAGGTCAGCCACACGCTGGCGACCCCGGCCGCGACGCTGACCAGCCGCAGGGTGAAGAGATCGCCGAGGTCGCCCCGGCCGGCCAGGACCAAGGGCGCCAGGAGATAGGACAGCGTGGCGCCGTGGAGGTAGAGCGTCCCCGACGGCAGGATCGGCAGCCCCCGTTCGGCGACGCCGTGGGCGGCCAGGACACTCGCCGGCTCGTCGGCGTGGGGGGACAGGGTCCAGGCCGCGATCAGTCGGAGGACCAGGGCGACGAGCAGGATGCCGCCGACGACCCAGCGGGTGGTGCGAGGGTCCAGACCCCGCTCCGGCGCGGGCGTCGCGACCGCTCGGGTTCGCCAGAGATCCCCGGCCACGCCGGCCGGGAGGCGCCCGGCGCCGGGAACGACGCGGCGCGTGACCCGCCGTGGCCGGGGGCAGAACACCGCCTGCCGTCGCCGTCCGGACCGGGAACGGTCCGGGGAAGCGATGGGCGCGACTGGCGCGGCCACCAAGATCAGGGCGATGGGGTCTCCGGCGGTCATCGTGCTCCATCGACGGTCGAACGGGACCCGGCGGGGGTCTGGAGGGCCTGACACATCAGCGACCCCCATCATGGAACACCGCTCGCCCCGTCGTCCATGACATCCGGGCGCCCAGGACCGCCCCCGTTCCTCGCGTCGCGACGTCACACACGCCAGCGGGGCGGTACGATGCCGGTGATGCCGACGACGCGCGAGGGGCAACGAGGGAGGGATCGTGGACGCACTCTGGGTCGGGACGGGCGGGTTCGCGGGGGCCGTCGCCCGGTACCTGCTCGGGCGGTGGGTGATGGGGGCGACCGGGGCGGCGTTCCCGGTCGGGACGCTGGTCGTCAACGGGTCGGGCGCCCTGCTGATGGGGACCGTCGTCGCCCTGCTGGCGGGACGGGCGGCGACGGACCCGGCTCGCCTCTTGCTGGTCGTCGGGTTCCTCGGCGGTTACACCACCCTCAGCGCCTTTGCCCGGGAGACCATCGGGCTCATCGAGGACGGCCGCTGGGGCGCCGCCGTCGCCTACCTCGCCCTGACCAACGGGATCGGCCTGCTGGCCTGCGCCGCCGGGCTCGTCATCGGCCGGGCCATCCTCCGCTGATCCGGCATCTGGGCGCCCCGATCCGGGCTCACCGCCGGGCGGGACGGCCTCTTCCCGCGATCGCTGCCGGCCGCGACCCCGCGCGGCCCGTGGGTGTGCTGCTCGGTGCACCTCTCAACCTAACGTACATCCCATGTAGACCTCATACGGAATACGGTTGACGTGTCGGCCATCCGACGATCGCGGTTCACCGCTGATCGACGTCGCCAGAACCCGGGAGGACACGATGGCCCTCCCAACCCGGTGGCGATCGGTCCATCGACGATTCACCCGGGTGTGGTACCAGATCACCTTCGATAGGTCGATATATATCGGTTTGTCCTCGTTTCATCGAGGCGCCACCAACGCGAATGGAGAAACCCCTGTCGAGAATGGCATCCGGGTGCTTCGCTCCTCGGGGCCGGACGGACAGACGGACGGGACGATCCCCACGCCAGACGAAACCGGCACGCCCCGCCGGGCGTTCATCACGGTTCCGCCAAGGTGGGCATCCTGATCGCGTCGGTGACCGCGGGCCTGGTCGGGTGGATACTGCTGCGTTGGTCCCTCGGATCAGCCCGGCGATGATTCACTGCCGCGCGGTTGTGCTCCCGGTCTGCGCACGGCCGCAAGCCGTCGTGGGGCAGTCTGGCGGCGAGACCCATGCCGCCCACGGTCCAGGATGAGGCACGGGCGAGAGATGGTAACTTCCAGCACGGAGCGAGGTGACGTGGTCCGCGCGAATCCGACCGAACAGTCGGCCCAGCGGGACGACGCCCAGACCGCAGTGCTCTCGTTGGACGTCGTCCTCCCCAGGACCACGGCACCCGACACGACGCTGGCTACTGTCGCTCGGCCGAATCCGGGCCGGGATGTGGAACCCAGGGGTATGCAAAAGGCTTTCGACTGAACTGTCGACATCGAGAGGTGACCTATGCTCCTCGTCTCAGAACAGGGTGCGAACCCGGCCATCATCGGGACAGTGCAGGGATACGCGTGGCTGCTCCTCGCGGCGACGTTGGTCGCCATGGCCGTGCGGCGCCTCAACATTCCCTATGCCGTTGCCCTCGTGATCGGTGGCCTAGCGATCGAGGCGAGTCACGTCGGCACGGTTCCGGACTTGGACCCGGACCTCCTCCTGTTCGTGTTCTTACCGCCACTCCTCTTCGATGCCGCGTTTCGCCTAGATGCCCGCCACGCCCGGTCGCTCATGCGGCCCATCTTGATCTTGGCCCTGCCTGGCGTCCTGCTCGCCACGCTCATGGTCGGAGGTGCGGTCTGGTTAGTCCTCGACCTCCCCCTGTCGGCGGCCTTCCTTTTCGGCAGCATCGTTGCCGCGACCGACCCGGTCGCGGTGATCGGCATCTTCCAGCAATTGAAGGTAACGCACCGGCTCTCGCTCATCGCCGAAGGCGAGAGTCTGGTGAACGATGGGATGGCGATCACGCTCTATGTCGTCCTGCTGGAGTGGGCGGTCACCGGTTCGTTCGACGCCGTCGGCAGCCTCGGCACGTTCGGGCTGGAAGTGCTCGGTGGTGTCTTCATCGGTGGCGTGCTGGGCTGGGCGAGTTCACGCCTGACCCAGCAAAGCGACGACCACCTGGTTGAGATGCTGCTCTCGCTCAGCGTCGCGTATGGCAGCTTTCTCGTTGCTGATGCCATCGGGGCTTCTGGCGCCCTGGCCTGCGTGGCGGCCGGCTTCGTCCATGGCAGCTATGGGCGTTCGATCGGGATGTCGGCCAACACTCGCGAGCTGTTGGACGATCTCTGGGAATTCCTTGGCTTCGTCGCCAACGCCTTGGTGTTCCTCCTGCTCGGCTTCAGCGTGCATGTCAACGACTTGATCGACGAGGCCTGGCCCGTCACCGTCGCGGTCATCGCCGTCCTCCTTACCCGCGCACTGTTGACCAGTCTGACGGGGTACCTGACTCCGTACCAGGATGACCCCGTGCGCACCTGGCGAGAGGCCGCCCTGTTGACGTGGGGCGGGTTGCGCGGCGCGCTGACCGCGGCTCTGGTCCTGGCGCTCCCACCGGACACTCCGCACCGGGACGTCTTGGTCGCCATGGCATTCGGCGTGGTGCTGTTCACCCTGGTTGTCCAGGGACTGACCCTCCCGGTCGTCATCCGTCGGCTCGATCTGGGACGAGACTAGCCGCCAGCCCGTTCCGGCACTCTGTCGTTCCCGCCGACTCTTTCAAACCGTGTCGTCGCGACCCTGCCCCTGGCACGTTCATTTGCGCCCTGTCGCTGGCCCCACCTCGTCCTCGCGGCCCGCGCAGCCGCACTTGTCAACATTGATGTGTATTTCTGCCTGACCACCATGAGCTGGCAGAAGGCGCCCAGCGCTGAACGTCGTCAGCGAGCAGGTCCGGGTCACCGCCATCGCTTGTTTGGCGACCCGGATCGGCCTCGCCGAGCTACCGGAGGACGTTGGTTGGCGCCACGTCCACGGCACGGCCCGGCTGGCGGGCATCGGGTTCACGATGTCGCTCTTCATCGCCGATCTGGCGTTCGACGACGACGCGCTCTTGGGTTCCGCCGAGGTGGGAATCCTGGCCGCGTCGGTGATCACCGATCTCGCCGGGTACGCACTGTTGCGCGGTGCGTCCGGACCCACCCCGTGACCAGACGCACCTACATTGTTCCGC
>JBBJOE010000269.1:0-4589 GCA_037721765.1 Thermomicrobiales bacterium | reverse complement strand
CCGGGGTCGAGGCGTCGATCCGGGGTGCGGCGATGGCGGGTTGCATCGAGAGGCCGTGGTCGAGCAGGTTCATCACCAGTTGGACGTCGCAGGCCATGATCTTCCGGCCGCCGCTGGCCCCGAGGCTGGCGACGACGACGCCGTCCCGCGTCACGAGCAGCGGGGCCATGTTGCTGAGGGGCCGCGTCCCGGCCGCGACCGAGTTCGGGCGACCCGGCTCCGGGTCGAACCACATCATCCCGTTGTTGAGCAGGATGCCCGTACCCGGCACCACCACCCGGCTGCCCCAAAGGGCGAGCAGTGTCTGGGTGATCGAGACCGCCCCGCCCCGCCCGTCGATCACCGAGAGGTGCGTCGTACTGTCGGCCGTGACGTACTCCGGGACCGATGCCGCCAGGCCGTGCGTCACCCCCAGTCGCCCGGCGTCGCCCGCCCGGGGAGGTTGGACGGCGCCGGACCGCGCCCCGGCCAGGCATTCCCCCAAGCGCTCCGCGGCGTAGTCCGCCGAGAGGAGCGCCCGCAGCGGCACCTCGACGTGGTCGGGATCGGCCAGGTAGGCGAAGCGGTCGGCGAAGGCGGCCCGCAGCACCCGGGCCAGCAGGTCCAGCGCCCCGGGCGTGTTGTGGCCCATCGCCGCGACATCGACCCCATCGAGCATCATCAAGACCTGGCCGGCGGTGGTGCCCCCGGTGGCCCCGGCGGGGAGGAGGACCTGGTGTCCCCGGTAGTCCACCACCAACGGCGCGGTCAGGGACGCCCGGTAGTCCCGCAGGTCGGCTCCGGTGAACGGGGCGCCGCCACCGCCGAGGTGGGCGGCGATCGCCTCGGCGATCTCCCCTTCATAGAATGCCCGTCGGCCCTGCTCGGCGATTAGGGAGAGGGTGCGGGCTAGGTCGGGTTGGCGAAGGATGGTCGGGCGGGCCTGGTCGACCGTGACCGGTGGGTTGCCCGCCGCGTCGAGGAACACCGCCGCCGTGGCCGGATAGCGTTGCAGGGTCCCGAGGTCGCGGGCGACCGTCAAGGTGGTGTGCCAGGTGACGGGAACGCCATCCTCGGCCAGCGCGATCGCCGGGGCCATCAGGGCGGCGAGCGGCATCGTCCCGAACCGCTCTGCCGCCAGGGCCAGTCCGGCGACCGTGCCCGGGACGCCCACGGCGCGGTGGCCGACGATGTTGGCCGCCCCGACCACCCCGGGCCAGCCGAACAGCGACACGTCGGCCGGAGCACCGGAGAGGGGGAACATCTCCGGCGTGGCGCCGCGCGGGGCGATCATGGGGTACTCGACCACGAACGGGTCGGCCCCGGGCAGCGAGCCGACCAGGTAGCCCCCGCCGCCGATCCCGTTCATCCATGGCTCGGCCACCCCGGCGGCGAAGGCGGTCGCCACCGCCGCGTCGACCGCGTTCCCCCCGGCCCGCAGGATCGCCGCCCCGGCCTCGGCGGCGGCCTCGGTCTTGGCCGCGACCATCCCGCCGCCCGCCGCGACCCTCGCCTCGGTCCGCCCCAGCACCCATTCTGTCCGCTCCGCCACCGCTCCACCCTCCCCACCGTATGCGATTCGACCTAACCTGCCTGATCCGGCGCTGATCATAGACGACCTCGCGGCGGACCGGGTACGACGCCGGAGGAGGCGGAGTGACCCCGTCTGGAGTGGAGATCCGGCCAGTCTGCCGGGGCAGGTGGGTATGTCCCGTGTGTCGTTGACCATGCCATCACGGTGGACGACTCGCGTTCGCCGAGACATGACGTGCCGCCAGGACGCCCCCGTCGCGGGCCCTGATGAGCCCCGGACGAGTGGACGCATCGAAAGGAAGTTATCACCATGCGAGTTGTCGTCGTTCACGGGGAGGGAGACATCCGGCTCGATACCGTGCCCGAGCCGACGATCCAAGAGCCGGACGACGCGATCATCTCGGTCACCGCCAGTGCCATCCGCGGCACCGACCCGCACATGATCCGCGGCACCTTCGCCGGCATGGTGCCCGGCACGATCCCGGGCGCCGTGACGGCCTGACCGCCGATCCCCATCCGGCCTGTCCGGCCTCCCCCTCTGACGGCCCTGGCGAGGGGGTCGGCCATCGGGCGCGGCCGGGGCGACGGTGCGGACCGTGATTCACCCTCGCGGCCCGGCCACATCCGTAGGCGTGTATCCATGATGGCCCGCCCCCTGGCCACACCCTGGCCTCCGGGCGGGGCGTCCCGCGTGTGGCGGGCATGGTGGGTCACGATCGTCGCGCCAGACGCGGTACCATGCCAGCCGCCGGGGGGGTGATTCCCAACCGAATGCGGATGACCGGCGCGGGCGTGGCCGCGGTCCCGGGCGATCACCCGCGTTGCGGAGCACGCTCCGGGCGCGATCGGGCGGTCATCAGACGATCGTCAGCGGGGAGGGATCGCGATGCGGCGGGTACGGTTGGTCCAGTTCGGCATCGGGACGATCGGGGCGGAGGTGGTCGGCCAGGTAGCCGAGCACCGCGATGACTGGCGCCGGGACCTCGGGCTCGACGTGAGCATCGGCGCCGTGGCCCGGGGCGGGGGCGCCCTGCACCGCCGTGACGGCGAACCGTTGGGCCAGGACGACGCCAGGCGGGCCGTGGATGCCCGGCGCGACGGCGGCAGCTTGGCCGACCTCGCGGCCGGCGACGATGCCCTCGCCCATGTCTCCCTCCGCGAGGCGATCGACGTGGCCGTCGAGAGCGGCGATCTGGTCGTCGTCTTAGACGCGGCGACGGGGGAGGGGACCGCGACCGACCTGGCCCACGCACTGGGGCGGGGCGCGTCGGTCGTCCTCTCCAATAAGGCTCCCCTGGCGATGCCGCTCACTGACCCGGCATCGGCCGCATTCTGGTCGGCCGCCCGGGACGGGCGCTTGCGCTACGAGGCCACCTGCGGCGCCGGGTTGCCGGTGATCTCGACCCTGGCCTCCTTGCTCGCCACCGGGGACGACGTGATCGAGATTCAGGGGGCGCTCTCCGGCACCCTGGGCGCTATCTTCTCGGATGTCGCCGACGGCGTCGCCTTCTCGGCGGCGGTCCGTTCGGCCAAGGCCCAGGGCTACACCGAGCCCGACCCCCGCGATGACCTCAGCGGCCTCGACGTGGCCCGCAAGGCCCTGATCCTGGCCCGGACGATGGGCCGCCGGGTCGACCTGTCCGAAGTCCGGGTCGAGAGCCTGGTCCCGCCCGACCTGGCGTCGGGCAGCGTCGAGGCCTTCCTGGCCGGGGTCGCCGTCTCCGACCGGGCCGTCGGGGATCGGGCCCGTTCGGCCCAAGAGGCGAACGAGTCACTGAAGTACGTCGCCACCGTCCGGCCGGAGGGCGAGTTGGTCGTCGGGATGCGCTCGATCTCGACCGGCCGGGTCCTGGGGGCCCTGCAGGGGCCGGAAAACATCGTCTCGATCCGCACCCGCCGCTACGACCGCTACCCGCTGGTGATCACCGGGCCAGGCGCCGGCGCGGCCGTCACCGCCGCCGGGATGCTGGCCGATGTCCTGGCCCTGTCCGGTCGGGGCTGAGGCGACACGGCCCGGCGATGCGACACCCGCTCTCCCGAGGTGGCGCCCCGCTTGGTCTGGCTACAGCTTTCGGCAGGTTCACGTTCGGGTGCGATTCATGCACCGGTGTCTTGCCCGCTCACCTTCTCCGCCCGTGACCCGACCGCGGGCCGCGCATCGATGGTAGGTCTGCCATTCCAGGGCGGCAGGTAGAGGGCAATCAAGCACTTCTCGAGTGCCTTGCGTTGGGGTGTGGGGTAGAAGTAGAGGTCGACGCTCCCCCCGCCTTTGGCCGTGTCGAGAATCCGTCTGTTGACCTTGCAGTTGGTGCTCTGACCGCCCTTATAGCATTTCCGGGGTGAGATGATTCCGTAGCCGCCGTTGAACCGCTTGGACAGGTCCTGGCAGATGCCGATGTAGCGAATAGATCCGCCGTCGAGCAAGGCATAGACCCCGGCAAGTCTCTCCAATCTCTTCGGGACGGCAACGCGAAACGCGCAGAACGGTCCCCCACCGTACGGGTTCAAGAGGGCGGTGCCATGGCCCGCGTATCGCTCCTGAGGCCGCAATTCGAGGATGTTGCCCGCCTAGTCGCGATCAGGAGCGAGCGTTGTCACGAACTCGAAGGCACATCCCCCCATCGTGAGCGAGGGCCGGACATGTGAGGTGCTGGCCGTTGAGGTCACCATGGATCTCCTCCGTTCGGCCGTGACCGACCGCGCTGGACGTGATGGGTCATCGTCGGCAGCGTGCCCGGGAAGCGCCGTCGGACAAATGGCGCTCCGGATCGCCCGGACGGCTCCCAGCCGCTCCTCGGGATTCAGACGGCCGCCGCCCCGATCCCCTCCGGGCGCCAGTCGTATTCCATCCGCCGAGCCGTCCAGGCCGCCGTCTCGGCACCGTGGAGGCGGCCGACAAGGTGGAGGGCCATGTCGATGCCGGCCGAGACGCCGGCCGACGTGATCACCTTCCCCTCGTCGATGACGCGCCGGTCGTCGCGCACCGTCACCGCCGGGTGATGCTCCCGCAGCCAGGCGATGCTGCCCCAGTGCGTCGTCGCCTCCCGGCCGTCGAGCAGGCCCCGGGCCGCCAGCAG
>JBBJOE010000028.1:0-16382 GCA_037721765.1 Thermomicrobiales bacterium | reverse complement strand
CCATCCCGTGATCCGCCCCATCCCGCCCGCGGGGAGCCAGGCAAGGTCGATGGTCATCGGGTAGCATGGCACCCTCGCGCCGCACGGCTCACCGTCTGGTGGCGTCGCCCCCCCGGAGCTGGGTGAGGCGGGAAGCGACGGCGCGGACGAGCGAGCCCGGGGCGGGTGAGGGAGGCGACGGGTGACGGAGACGATCGTCGAGGTGACGCGGGGCGGCCGGGTCGAGAGTGCCCACCAGGGAATCGTGGCCGTGGTCGACCTCGACGGGAAGGTGGTCGCCTCGGCCGGCGACCCGGACCACGTCGTCTTCTTCCGGTCGTCGGCCAAGCCGTTCCAGGCCGTCCCCCTGGTCGAGAGCGGCGCGGCCGACGCCTTCGGCTTCACCCCGGCCGAACTGGCCCTCTGTTGCGCCTCCCACGTCGGGACCCGGCGTCACCAGGAGGCCGTC
The DNA here is from genome assembly GCA_037721765.1 of Thermomicrobiales bacterium. Lineage (GTDB taxonomy): Bacteria > Chloroflexota > Chloroflexia > Thermomicrobiales > UBA6265 > JACCVE01. The sequence goes on along the minus strand of JBBJOE010000028.1, from coordinate 15,934 downwards.
GCGGCGATGCTCGCCAAGGTGGGTCTCGATGCGTCGGCCCTGCGCTGCGGGACGATCCTGCCCGGGGATCGAGAGACCGCCGCCGAGGTGCTGGGCGGCACCCTCCCCCACTCTCCGCTGGCCTGCGATTGTTCCGGCAAGCACACCGGTATCCTCGCCACCTGCCATCACCTGGGCGAATCCCCCGACGACTACCGGTCCCCGGACCACCCCGCCCAGCGCCGCATCATGGGCGTCATCTCGGAGGTCCTGCGCCTGCCCGAGGCGGACATCGTGATGGGCATCGACGGGTGTAGCCTGCCGACGTTCGGCGCCCCGATGCGCGCCTTCGCGGCATCGTTCGCGACTCTGGCCGCCCCGGACCGGGCCGCACCCGGGGCGGGGCGGCGCCATGCGGCGGCCCTGACCCGGCTGCGGGACGCGATGATGGCCCACCCCGCCAACGTCTCTGGCGACGGCCGCATCTGCACCACCCTGATGCGGGCCGGGGAAGGGCGGATCGTGGCCAAGGGCGGCGCCGAGGGCCTGTTCTGCTTCGGCGTACCGGAGCGGGGAATCGGCGTCGCGATCCGCATCCTGGACGGTTCGACCCGTGGGCACCCGGCCGTGGTGGCCGCCGTTCTCGAGCAACTCGACCTCGTGTCGCCCGCCGTGATCGAGGCGGTGCGTCGCGACCACCCCGGTCCGATCCACAACCACAACGGTATGCACGTCGGCGACCTCCGAGCGTCGCTGCGCCTGGCCTCCTGAAAGGGGATCAGCGATCGGGCACGATGCTTCGGACTACCGCGGTTTGGCACGGGTGCCTCGGACCCACGTACGTTGCCAGGACCACGTGATAGGTGTCTCGTGTAGGTCGTACCGGGGCGTACCGGGGGCGCGAGGAGACACGAGGTCCTTCTCTCCACGACGAGCGTCGAGCCCGCCCCGAAGGCGAACCGGGCGCGGACGCTCGCGGAGACCGTGTCGTCCGAATCAGCGCGTGCGCACACCTCGATCGATGGGGGCCGTGCCCTCGCGGCCTTCCGCCGGTGATGTGGCCAGCCGGGTTCGGTCCCCGGTCGGCTCACTGGTCGAGGAGGTCGTCGGGCGTGGCGTGGCGTCCGGTCAGCCGCCGGTGGGGACCACCTCGGGCGTCTCGACGGCGTTCACGTCGTGGACCCAAACCTCGGTACCGAGGGGGGCCCACTCGAACAGGAAGGCCGCCACGTCGAGCGGCAGGTTGACGCAGCCGTGGCTCATCCGGTTGCCGAAGTTGTTGTGCCAGTAGGCGCCGTGCAGCGCCTCCGCCTCCTGGTTAAAGTAGAGGACGTTCGGCACGTCGGCCACCTCGTAGGAGAGATCGTTTGGGTCGTCGGTCTGGTCCTCGTTCGAGACGACCTCCCCGGTGCTGTCGGTGAAGCCGCTCATGTCCTCCGCGGCCCGCTTGATCCGGACGTGGAATCGGCCCGTCTCGGTCTCGTTCGGCTTCAGACCGGTGCTGACGTACGACTCCATCACCACCGTCTCACCTTGATAGGCCCGGATCACCTGCTGGGCGACATCGACTTCGAGCCACCGCCGGCCTTCGCCGGTGGCTCCGGTCGGTGCCGGATTGTAGGCGGTGACCAATGCTGCCTCGTCGTACTCTGGCATGTCGCCCCTGGCGATGGGGGCCGTATCGACTGCCATCTCGCCCCGGGCGATCAGTTCGCCCGGCAACGGGGCCAAGCGCACCCCATCGTTCCCCTCCAACAACAGCCCGCGCTCGAAGTACTGCACCGTCTGGCCGCGCTCGGCCATCGGCTCGCCCAGGGGGGCGCCCAGGTAGTGCGCGCCCTCGTTCGCCCGGTACCAGGACCAGAACGACCCGGTCACGGTGTGCCCGGTGGTCTCGCTGACCAGGCCGGTGGCGTAGGCCGTGGCTACTCCGGCCGAGGCCGGGTCCTGCGCCAGCCACGAGCCGGCCCGGCGGTCTCCGCCCCCACTGGCCCGGCGACCATCCGCCCGGGTCTCACCTACGCGGGCGTCGAGCGCGATGTAGCCGATGGGCATCATCCCCATCGCGGGGAGTTCGGTCCAGAGCAACTCCGGGTAGAACTGGAAGACGCCCCGCTCGAAGGCCTGACTGTAGTAGCCGCCACCGGAGAAGGGCTCACTGATCGGGTCGCCATAGAGGACGGTCGCCCCGTTCGCTCGCCAGTAGTCGAGCATCCAGCCGCCGACCGAGTGGCCCGTGGCCCCGACGTAGACGGTCTGTTCGGTCGCGCCGAGGTCGGGCGGCAACAGGTCCGCCGCGATGTCTAGGCCGACGGCGAAGCGGGCCTCGACCGGCCCGGCACCCGGGGGCGCCTCTTCTTCCTGCCCCTCGGCCTGGGCCGGGGCGTCCGGGGCCCGGACCTCGTCATCCTGAGCCGAAACGCCCGTGCCAGGCAGCAGCGTGAGGGCCAATACCACCACCAGCAGGCGGTGTGCCCACGTCATGCTCGTCCGGCTCCGCTCCCCGACCCCGTTCGCCACGGTCCCCACTCCCCCAACGTTTGGGCCCCGCATGGCCCCGCACCCTGCCCCGATCATCACGTCGCGGACATCGCGACGGCTTGTCATGCCCGTGGCCGCCTCGACCGGTTCAGCCTAGCATGCCCGGGCGGCGATCGTCACCGTCCGGGTCCTCGCGATCGTCTCCCCGGTCGCACCCTCGGTGCCCTGACGCCTCACCCGCCGCGCGTCCGGCCCGATCACTTTGCCGCCCGGTCGTTGAGCACCAGCGTCGCGACGACGAGGACCGCCACGATCGTCAGCGGGCCGATGCAGAGGCTGATCCAGCCGGGTCCGTCCCGCAGCGCCACGAGCAAAATGCATCCCAAGCCGACGGCGAACGCTCCCCAGGTGGCCAGGTTCCGGGTCACCTGGCCCGGCCCGGACCGGATGGGGGACCGGCCAAGGTCGCTGTCCGGCGACGCCGGGTTGAGCGGGGCGGCCCGCCTGGACCCCGACCCGGCTACCGTGCGGGTCACCGTGATGGTTGGCCATCCACCGGCCTGGCCGGTGGCCTCCCTCCCTGGTCCCGCCGGTTCCCCGGGGCGGGACGGGGTGGTCACCTGACCGGTCTCTCCTCCGGCTCTCCGCGGCGGGTGGGCACCGCTCATCGGTCGTTGCCCGAGGACTTCGACCAGGGACGCCTGGGCCTCGGACCGGTCTCCTCCACCCTGGGCCGGGTGCGAATCGCCAGCCAGATTGGACGTCGCGGCATTGGCCGACCAGACGCCCGCCGGCATAGCTCCGGCCCCGCCGTGCCGGGCCGTGCCGGGCGGGATCGCCCACGGTGCCGGGCGGTTCCCGGTCGGCCCGCCATCGCCCCCGGAGACCAGTAGGCGCTCGTCCCCTCCCGCGTCCTCACCCGCTTCCCGGGCGTCACCGGTCACACCGTGGCGCGCGGGCAGGGAGGACGTGGCCGGATCGGGTTCCGCACCCGACGTGATCGAAGTGATCATTGGACCAGCTTCGGCGTCGCGGGTCGGGACGGCCCACGCGGCCGGACCCGGCGCGGAGAACGGACCGGCCCCTCGGCCGGGTGGGTCCGGATGGGAGGCAAGCCCCGCCCCAGGGATAGCATCCCGCGCGGCCGCGGCCGATCCGGCGGCCGGAGCGTACGCCGACAGCAGGGCCCCGCAGGCGGCGCAGGTGAGGGCATCGGGTGTCGTCACGGCGCCGCACCGGCCACAGGTCGTCACCATGCTGGTTCTCCCCATGTTCTCGGCAGGAAGGTCCGGGGCGCCCCGGAGCGGCGATCCCGTTACCCGCTTACCCATGGGCGACAGATCGTCACCACCCACGGTTTCCCGGACCGTGCCCATGCCCATCCGGGCGGATCGGTGACGGACACGGGTGTGTCGCCGAGGAAGTCCGCCGAACCAGGGGTCTCCGTCGAGACGGTGCGCTCTCCAGATGCCGGCATGGCCCCGCATCGGTGCCGGTCGGCCGCCAGCGGGCCGGGCGACGTTGAACCCGTGCCCGTTCTCCGTGGGGCCAGTCTATCGCCACCGGGGATCGAGTCAAGCCTGGTGAGACCGCTATGGTATAGGTGTACCGGTGGGAACCCATCCTGCGGTCGGGGCCACCCGCGCCCCGGCGACCCGATCCCCGACCTGCCCCGCCCAACCCCGGAGGCGACCGACCGCGTGTCCGCACCGCCCGATCCCAGGGTCACCGACCGATCATCCGGGCCCATCGGCCCGTCCGAACTCCCCGGCGCGGCCGGAGACGCCGGGCGCGGGTCCTTGATCTATTGCGGTCTGTGTGGCGCCCTGAACCCCGCCACGAACCACTACTGCGCGGCCTGCGGGACGACCCTGGTCGATGCGTTTCACGCCTCGGAGGGCCTGCGCGTCTTCGAGCGCCCCGACTCGGCGGCCCGCCTGATCGAGATCGTGCCTTCGGGGAACGAACTCGAGATCGTCGAGGACCCGGACGCCCCGGCCGACTTCGTCCGGATCCGGTTGGCCCATGGTCGCCTCGGCTATATCCGGCTGCAGGAGGTCGAATCACTCGCCGCGGGGGTCGCCGCGCCTGGCGCGGCGCGGGGCATCCCCGACATCAACACCAACGCCCGGGGCTGCATCACCCAGTCCTCGGCCCTCGGCGCCCTGGCCCTCCTGGTCGCCACCTCGACCCTCGGCGCGGCCTTGCTCGTCCTGACGGACTCGCCGGATGTCGGCATCCTGGCGGGGGTCTTCTGCGTGGTCGCCGCACCCCTGCTCCTGCTCACGGTCGGGCTCTACATCTTCGCCCGGGGCCGGGACGAACGCCTCGCGGAGGATGAGGACGATGAGGAGGCGGGGTCCGGCGAGACCGCGAGATTGACCGGCCCCGACGCCGGAGCGACCGGCGGCGCGGACGCGACGGTGACCAGCGGCGCCCCCCGCGCCTGACAAGGATTCCCGCCGGTCGCCTGGTTTCGGGAGGGCGTTCGCCAGCCGCCCGACCCGGACCTAACCCACCGCGCCGCGCTCGGCGTTCCACATCTGTCGCTGGATCTGGAGATGTCCGAGGTGGGTCGCGGTGTGGTCGACCGCGTGGGTCAGGCAATCGGCAACGGTCCAGCCGGACCGCGTGCCGGCGGCGCCAGAGGTGGGTGAGAACCCCCGGTTCAGGGTCGGGACGCGCGCCAGGTCGGCCTCCGTCAACCCACCCACCAACTCCCGCACGGCAGAGAGCCACCGGTCCGCCCGGGTTCGCAGGTCATGGACGGTCGTGTGGGTCCGGAACTCCGCGTCGCGGTCCCGGCCAAGGTCGTGGCCCCCTACCGCCTCCAGGGTCCAGTACTCACCCGCGCCGAGCAGGTGAGTCAGCAGGGCCGCGAAGGTGTTGATGTCCTCCAGGCCGAGGGCGGGGAGCCAGGTGTTCAAGTCGTCGCCCGGCACACCTTCGACCTGACGGAAGGCGTCGGCCACCAGGCTGGCCAGTGACGCCTCGACGGCGAGTGCGATCGGCAGCATGGTTATCCCTCCGGTCCGGCGGGGAGCCAGCCGCGCTCGGTCCCGATCGTGGCCGGGGCGCCGTGGCCGGGGTAGACGACGGTAGCGTCGGGCAAAGCTGCCAGGCGAGCCAGGCTCCGGTCCATCGCCGCCTGGTCGGAGCCGGGGATGTCGGTCCGGCCATGTCCACCGGGGAACAGCACGTCACCCCCGAGGACGACACCCTCCTCGCGGTCGTGCAGGACGATGTGTCCGGGGTCGTGGCCGGGCAGGTGCATCACCACGAAGCGGTGATCCCCGACGGTCACCGTGTCGCCCTCGTCCAGGCGCTCCCGCGGCCGCCAGGCTTCCACTGGCACCGGAAGGTCGGGGGCCGGTCGCTCGACCCGGTCCAGGACCAGAGGGTGGAGGGCGACGGGCACATCGAGTGCCCGGGCCAGATCGGCCAGCCCAGCGATGTGGTCCCAGTGGCCATGGGTCACCACGATCCGCTCGACGCGGTAGCCACCGTCCCGGATCGCCGGGACGACCGTCGCGACGATGCCCTCCGGGGCATCGATCACGATCGCGGCGCCCGACGTCTCATCGATCACCACGTACGCATTCGTGTCGAGTGATCCGGCGGGAAACGTCTCGATCTTGAGACTCATCGTTACTCCTGTCTGCTTGGGTGCTCGGGAGTGGTCAACGGTCGGAGCCGACCTGGAGCCGACCTAGATTCGACCCGGTCCACCGTCGTTCCGATCATCCGGGGGACACTCCCGTACCAAGCGTACGCCCGCGTGGTGCGTGTCCGGCGAACGCTTGGACCTCTCGATCGCGGCGTCCCCGGCATCAATATTGCGCGTGCCGGCGTGCCGGGACGGCCCGGCGCCATCGCCTACTCATGTCGGCGGCGACCCCGCGTCCCGGCTTCTTGGCTCTCGTCTATGTCTGGAACGCTCGTGACGGTCCTCATCGTCGATGACGAACAGTATATCGTGGACCTCTTGGCCGAGTTGCTCGAAGAAGAGGGCTACGCGGTCCGTCGCGCCTATGACGGTCTCGCCGCCCTGGAATCGGTCACGGACGACCCGCCCGACCTGATCCTCTCCGACGTGATGATGCCCAAGATGGACGGCCTCGCCCTGGTCAACCGCCTGCGCGAGCGAGGCTTCGCGATCCCGATCGTCTTGATGAGCGCCGCCGTCACCCCGCGCACCCAGGACACCACCTTCATTCCCAAGCCGTTCGACATCGACCACATGCTCGGCGTGATCGCCGGGGCGACCGCGAAGGCGACCGGCTAACCGGGGCCGCGAGATCCGGTCCGGCCGAACGAATCACCCCAAGGATCGTGAGGAGACCCGTCCCGGTTCACCGCGGGACGGGTCTCTGGTCGCCCCTCACGGTGCGCACCCCCGGGCCGGGGAACAGGGTTGGAACTCAAGGCTGGGCGTCTGCGCCATCGGCCCCGACGCCGGCCAGCACCTCGGCCGGGGGGTCGCAGGCGGGCGTGCCATCTCCGGCCTGACCCGTGGCGACCGAATCCGCGGAGATGGCCTCGGCGGGTGTCTCTGGCTCGGGAACCACCGCCAGCGGGTCTCGCCCGCAGGCCCAGGACCGGTCACGGGGGTCGTCCGGCTCGACCGCCACATCGAGCCGGGCCAGCAAGTCCGCGCACCAGCGCGCCTGCCACGGCCGGGGATCGACGGGCTTGCCGGGGGCGTGGGAATCGGACCCACAGGAGATCAGCATTCCCCGGTCGGCGGCCAGGCCCCGGTAGAGCGCGGTCTGCTCGTCGGTATAGGACCGGTAGTGTCCCTCCAGGCCGTCGAGCGGGATGGTCTCCAGCATCCGGTCCAGGTCGGCGGCGGTCATCACCCCGACCGAATCACTCCGCCCCGGGTGGGCCACGACGCAGGTGCCGCCCGCCAGGTGGGCCGCCTCGACCACCCGCTCCAGGGGCTGGTCGGCGCTGAACCCGCCCCCGAGCGAGACCAGGGTCTCGGCCGCCTCCTTGAGATCCTTGACGTGTCCGGCCCCGATCGCGGCCATGAGGACGTGGTAGGGCCACGTTGGCCGGTCGGCGTGCAGGGCGGACAGACCGGGTAAGTCCTTGCCGGCCGCCTCGTACCGGTCCCGGGCATCGGCCGCCAGTCGTTGGAGTTCCGCGTCCGTCTCGGCCAGTACCGCCCGGAACGGGGCGGCGGACTCGTCGGTCCGGTCCGGAGAGATCCCGTAGACGAGGAGGTGCCATTGACGGTCCGCCCAGCGGGTGGTGACCTCGACGCCGGGGATGACGTGCAGACCCCGTTTCGCCCCGAGGCGGGTCACCTCGGGCACCGACCACTGGGTGTCGTGGTCGCAGACGGAGACGACGCGGAACCCCTTCTCGACCAGGTGATCGACCAGGCCCCCTGGTGTCCAGGCCCCGTCGCTGGCGTGGGTGTGGAGGTGGAGATCGACGGCGGCGTCGCCGGGGATGGTCAGTGCGGGCGTGGCGGCGATCGGCGCGGTGGCGGTGGCGGTCATCGACATCGGGGCTCCCACGGATCAAACACTCCTCTTGGTCCTCACGACGTCGCCCGGGCGGGCGCGGGATGTGGCGTCTCGCCGCTCGCCCGGGCGGCTGGTCATGCCGCCGGGAAGTGTACTTGCCCCCCGCCCGGACACCGCACGCCGGCGACACCCCACGGAACCCGCGAGTGACCAACGACATCTGTCCCTCCCCCAGACGCACTGTCCCGTCCCCCGACTTCCGTCTTCCGTCTTCCGTCTTCCGTCTTCCGTCTTCCGACTATCGTCCCTTGCCCGCCGCGCCCGGGCCGTGCCATGATCGCGCCGGACACCGGCGGACGGGCGGGGACGGGAGGCGGGCGAGATGGCGGACCAGGCGGACCACGACGGGGCGACGGGCCCGGACGACGCGACGGTGGCGAGCCTGTTCAAGGCCTACGATGTCCGGGGCACCGTGCCGGACCAGTTGACCCCCGAGGTCGCCTACCGGATCGGCCGGGCCCTGGTCACGACGATGAGTCCCGAGATCGTCGCGGTCGGACGCGACATGCGCCTGTCCGGACCGGCCCTCTCGGCCGCCCTGGTCGACGGCATCCGCGACGGGGGCGCCGACGTGGTCGACCTCGGCCTCGTCTCGACCGACGCCCTCTACTTCGCGGTCGGCCGCTTCGGCTACCCGGCCGGGGTGATGATCACCGCCTCCCACAACCCCGCCGCCTACAACGGGTTCAAGATCTGCCGCCAGGAAGCCCGAGCCCTCTCCCTCGACGACGGGCTCGACGCCATCCGCGACGCCGTCCTCGCCAACGACTTCGCCGACCCGGACGGCAGGGGCGACCTGACCCAGCGCGACGTGCTGGACGATTACGCCGCCTTCGTCCTGGGCCAGGTCGACACCGCCGCCATCAAACCGCTGAAGATCGCCATCGACGCCGGCAACGGGATGGCCGGGGCGACGGTGCCGCGAGTCTTCAAAGACCTCCCCTGTGAGGTGATCCCCCTCTACTTCGAACTCGACGGCAGTTTTCCGAACCACGAAGCCAACCCGATCGAGCCGGCGAACATCAAGGACCTCCAGCGGACCGTGATCGAGCGAGGTTGCGACCTGGGAGTGGCCTTCGACGGCGACGCCGACCGGATGTTCCTGATCGACGAGCGCGGCCAGTTCATCGGCGGCGACATGACGACGGCGATGGTCAGCGTGATGACCCTGCGCCGCAACCCAGGCGCGGCCGTAGTCTACAACCTGATCTGCTCCCGCTCGGTGCCCGAGACGATCGAGCGCCACGGCGGGCGTCCGATCCGCTCCCGCGTCGGCCACTCCTACATCAAGGCCACGATGCGGGCGGAAGACGCCGTGTTCGGTGGCGAGCACTCCGGCCACTTCTACTTCCGCGAGAACTGGTACGCCGACTCTGGCCTGCTGGCCCTGCTGACCGTGCTGGAGCTCGTCTCCGAGGCCGACCAACCCCTCTCGGCCGTCCTACGGCCGCTCGACACCCGGGTCCGCTCCGGCGAGATCAATACCGAGGTCGATGATCCGGCCGCCGTCGCCGCCACCGTCGAGTCCCACTTTGCGGCCGCGGGCGCCACGGTCGATCACCTGGACGGTTTGACCGTCGGCTTCCCCGACTGGTGGTTCAATCTCCGTTCCTCCAACACCCAACCGCTCCTGCGCCTCAACGTCGAGGCCGAGACGCCGGATGTCCTGGCGATCAGGACCCGGGAGATCCAGGCCATGATCGGCGGCCGGCCGGGCGGCCACTAGGGTGCATCCGGTCTCCTCCCCGCCCGCGGCGACCTCGGATGCCGGCGATACCGTCGCCGCCTGGCCCGCCCTGCCGCCTGGCCAGCCGTTGACCGTCGTCAAATGGGCGCCGGACGGTTCCGAGGTGACCCGTTATCCGGGCCACGTCGTGGCCGAACGGGTGCCCGCCGGCTGGCTCGCCGTCGAGGCCCGCTGGGTCAATCGACCCGTCCACCTCGACGGGTTGGACTTCCTGCCCGGGGATACGATGATCGAGTACTTCTCACCCCTTGCCCGGTACAACGCTTTCGCCGTCCACGCCCCGGACGGCACCCTCCGGGGCTGGTACGCCAACGTCACCCACCAGGCGACGCTGGACCCGGCGACCGACCCGCCGACCCTGATCTGGCATGACCTCTACCTGGATGTCATCGTCCTCCCCGACGACACCATCGTCGTCCGCGACCACGACGAACTGGCCGAATCCGGCCTGGCGACGAGTCATCCAGACACCCATGCCCAGATACTGGCCGCGGAGACAGACTTGCTGCGGCTCGCCCGGGCGGGCGAGTTTCCATTCCGGCGTGGGTGACGTTTGACGCGGGGAACGGAGATCGTCGTCCGATGACGACCCGATCAACGTTGCCCACAACCTGTAGGGGCGCTGCATGCCGCGCTCTCCAGCCTGACGATCGTTCCGATGCGGTACGTACGTACCATTGAAGGGCGCGGCAAGCAGCGCCCCTACAAACGTTTGGGCAACCCGTGACGGGTCGCCGGGGAGAGGCCATCATGCGCCGCCCGGCGCCCGGCCATCGCCCACCGTGACGGCTCCGGGCTCTCCCATACGGGTTCGTCGACGGGCGACAAGCCCAGCACGACCAGCGCGGCGATGACCGCGTCTCGCTCGTCAGGCGTCGGTTCGGGCGCGATCTCGAACCACCAGGCCGGTTCTCCGGCCTCCATCGCGCCGTCGACCATCACAGCGGGATGTTGCCGTGCTTGCGGGACGGGGTCGCGACGCGCTTCGAGCGGGCGAGGGCCAGGGCCCGGATCAGGGTCGGCCGGGTGGTGCTGGGCAGGATCACGTCGTCGATGTAGCCCCGGGTGGCCGCTTGATAGGGGCTGGCGAACGATTCCTCGTAGGCGGCGATCAGGTCCCGGCGGTGGGCCTCCGGGTCCTCGGCCGCCGCGATCTCCCGGCGGAAGACCAGGCCGACCGCCGCCTCCGGCCCCATCACCGCGATCTCGGCCGTCGGCCAGGCCAGGTTGAGGTCGGCCCCGATGTGCTTGGAACACATCACCACGTAGGCTCCGCCGTAGGCCTTGCGGGTGATGACGGTCAGCTTGGGGACGGTCGCCTCGGCGTAGGCGTAGAGCAGTTTGGAGCCGTGCCGGATGATGCCCCGGTGCTCCTGCTCGATGCCGGGCAGGAAGCCGGGCACATCGACGAAGGTCACGAGGGGGATGTTGAAGGCGTCGCAGAGGCGGACGAAGCGGGCACCCTTGGTACTGGCCTCGATATCGAGCGTGCCAGCCAGCACCATCGGCTGGTTGGCCACGACGCCGACGACGTGGCCGTCGAGGCGGCCGAATCCGGACAGCAGGTTCGCCGCGTGCCCGGCCTGCAGCTCGAAGAAGGCGCCGTCGTCGAGAATCTCCCCCAACACGTCGTGCATGTCGTAGGGCCGCGTGCTGACCTCCGGCACCAGGTCGTCCAGTTCGGGCGACTCCCGACCGGGATCGTCCTCCGGCACGACGTAGGGAGGGTCGTCCAGGTTGTTCGAGGGCAGGAACGAGAGGATGTCGCGGACCTGGTCGAGGGCGGTGTCCTCGTCCGCGGCGACGAGGTGGGCGACACCGCTGATGCGGTGGTGCGCGTCGGCTCCACCCAGTTCCTCCTGGGAAATCTCCTCCCCCGTCACGGTCTTGATCACGTCCGGGCCAGTGATGAACATCTGGCTGGTCCCCGCGACCATCACCACCACGTCGGTCATCGCCGGGGAGTAGACGGCACCCCCGGCACAGGGTCCGGCGATCAGCGAGATCTGCGGGATCACCCCAGACGCCCGGACATTGCGGAAGAAGACCTCACCATACCCCGCCAGGCCCTCGACGCCCTCCTGGATGCGAGCCCCGGCCGAGTCGTTGATGCCGACCACCGGGCAGCCGTACCGCTCGGCCAAATCCATGAGCTTGACCATCTTCTCGGCGTAGGCCTCGCCCAGCGAGCCGCCGAAGACGGTGAAGTCCTGCGAGAAGACGGCCACCCTCCGGCCGTCGATCTCCCCGAACCCGGTGACCACCCCGTCGCCGAGAGGCCGCGAGCGCTCCATGCCCTGGCCGGTCGCGCGGTGGCGGACGAGGGGGTCGAGTTCCTGAAACGTGTCCGGGTCGAGCAGGGCCAGGACGCGCTCGCGGGCGCCTCGCTTGCCCCGGGCGGCCTGGCGCTCGGCAGCCACCGCGTGCTGGGCCTCCAGTTCGGCCCGCGTCGCCGCGAACCGGGCCGCCTTGCCGCGCCCGGCGGTGGCCGCGGGCGCGGACGACTCGCTCACATCGCGAGGGGGAACGGTATCGTCACACGCGGCCCCGTTCACCGCCGCGATCGTCTCTTGGCCCGCCACGCTCATCCGTTCGCCCCTCCCCGCCTCGCCCACGTCGTCCGTCGCCCGCGATGCCATCGTCACGCGGGCCGATACTGGCCGAACTCGTCCCGCAGCACGGCCACGACCTGCCCCAGGGTCGCCCCGGCCACCAGGGCCGCCCGCATCGGGGGGAGCAGGTTGGCGTCCCCGATCGCGGCCGCGCGCACCGCCGCCAGCGCCGGATCGACCTCGGCTGCGTCCTGGCTGCCCCGGTAAGCGGTGACCCGGCTCACCTGGCGCTCGACGGCCCCGGCGTCCAGGCGATGGAGGGCCATCGGCGCCTCGGCAGTGCCGTCCCCGGACCGGAAGGCGTTGACGCCGACGATCCGGTCCTGCCCTCGCTCCCGGGCCAATGCTTTCCGGTAGGCCGTCTCGGCGATGGCTGCCTGGACCTCGCCTCGCTCGACCGCCTCGACCGCGCCGCCGCCCGCGTCGATCTCCCGGACCAGTTCGAGCGCCTTGGCCCCGACCTCGTCCGTCAGGGCCTCGACCAGGTACGACCCGGCCAGCGGGTCGGCCGAGGCGGCCACCCCCGTCTCCTCGGCCAGGATCTGCTGTGTCCGGAGGGCCAGCGTCGCCGCCTCCTCGGTCGGGATCGCCAGGGCCTCGTCGTAGCCGTTGGTGTGCAAGCTCTGGGTGCCGCCGAGGACGGCCGCCATCGCCTGGTAGGCGACCCGGACCACGTTGTTGAGGGGCTGCTGGGCGGTCAGGGTGACGCCGCCGGTCTGGGCGTGGAAGCGCAGCATCAGGGAGCGGGGGTCGACCGGGTCGAAGCGCTCCCGGACCAGCGTGGCCCATAGGCGCCGGGCGGCCCGCAGCTTGGCGATCTCCTCGAAGAAGGTCGAGTGGACACCGAAGAAGAAGCTCATCCGGGGCGCGACCGCGTCGATGTCCAGCCCGGCGACCCGGGCCGCATCAAGGTAGGCCAAGCCGTTGGCCAGGGTGAAGGCGATCTCCTGGGCGGCAGAGCTGCCCGCCTCCCGGATGTGGTAGCCGGAGACGGAAATGGTATTCCAGGCCGGCAGGTGCTGCGCGCAATAGGCGAACGTGTCGGTCACCAGGCGCATCGAGGGTCGCGGCGGAAAGATGTAGGTGCCCCGGGCCGCGTACTCCTTCAAAATGTCGTTCTGGATCGTGCCCCCGAGGCGGGCCGGATCGATCCCCTTCTCCTCCGCCACGATCTGGTACATCAGCAGCAGGATCGCCGCCGGGGCGTTGATCGTCATCGAAGTGGTGACGGCCGCCTGGTCGATGCCGGCGAAGAGGCGGCGCATGTCGTCGACGGTGCTGATCGCGACGCCGACCCGGCCGACCTCCCCCAGGGCGCGGGGGTCGTCGGAGTCCATGCCGAGTTGAGTCGGCAGGTCGAAGGCGACGCTGAGGCCGGTCTGGCCCCGTTCGAGCAGCAGCCGATAGCGCCGGTTGCTCTCCTCGGCCGAGGCGAACCCGGCGTACTGGCGCATCGTCCAGCGCCGACCCCGGTACATCGTCGGGTAGATGCCGCGCGTATAGGGATATTGGCCAGGGTCCGGGTGGGCCGCCCGCGCCGGGTCGGTCCGGTAGACCGGCTCGACCGTGATCCCGGAGTCGGTCACGACCGTGTCGGTCGCGGCCGGAGCGGTCCGTGGTGTGGCAGGGCGTTGGTCAGTCATGCCGGGAATCCTCCGATCGGGCGCTGGTGGCCGCCACGACGGGATGTGTCCGCGAACGCGGGAACCACCTCGGGAATCCCGTTCGGCGACCGTGTGCGGCAAGCGGCGCCCCGACGAGATCGGAGTGATGGGCAGGGGCGAACGCGGTCACGGTCCGTAACCTTCATCGTCATCGACCTGGACCAACTCGGTGAGGACCCCGCCGCACGCCTCGGGGTGGACAAAGGCGATCCGCCAGCCATGGGCACCCGTCCGGGGCACGGTGTCGATCAGGCGAACCCCGGCAGCGGCCAGACGGGCCAGCTCGGCGTCGATGTCCGCGACGCGGTAGGCCAGGTGGTGGACGCCAGGGCCGCGCTTGGCGAGGTAGCGGGCGATCGGACCGTCCGGGTCGGTCGGCTGGATGATCTCGACCCAGCCCGGCCCGGCCCGCATCGTCACGGCGACGATGGCCTGCTCACCGACCCCGAAGCGCTCCCCCGGCTCGAACCCGAGGGCCCGATAGCGCGCCACGGTCACCCCGAGGTCATCGGTGACGATCCCGACGTGGTGGAGGGCCAGGCCGGTGACGTGGGCGGTGGCGTCGATCGACACGGTCGGGCCCTAATCCCGGTTCGGGTTGACGGTCGAGCCGGGCACCGGCATCAGCTCCGTCTTGACCGCCGGGTCGGCCTCCGGCACCCCGTCCTCCCGCAGGACCAGGCCCCGCTCGCGGCGACCGGTCATCTCGAAGTAGGCGCGAAGCACCTGGTCCACCACCGGCACCGCGTAGGTCGAACCCTCACCGCCGTATTCGACGAGCACGGTGACCACGATCTCCGGGTCGTCGTAGGGGGCGAAGCAGGTGAACCAGGCGTGCTGGTTGGCGTAGGTGCCCTCGTCGTCGGCGGACCCGACCTCGGCCGTTCCGGTCTTGCCGGCGATCAGGATCTGGTCCTCCTCGCCCGGCGGATTGGTCAACGGCCAGCGGGTCTCGTCCTGGTCGGTGGTGGTGTTGCGCCAATGGTTGGCCGAGCCGTCGTCATCGTGGACGACGCCCCGCATCGCCTCGCGGACCAGGTCGAAGTGCTCCGGGTCGATCGTCAGGCGCCGCAGGACCTGGGTCGAGGCCTCGGCGATCTCGTCGTCGGAGCCGATCACTTCCCGGACCAGGGTCGGGCGGTAGAGGGTGCCCCGGTTGGCGATGGCGACGGTGTTGACCGCTAACTGGAGGGGGGTCGCCTGGAAGTAGCCCTGGCCGATGGCGGTGTTGATCGTCGCGCCGGCCGACCAGTCCTCGCCGTTGCTGCGGCGCAGCCAGGCCTCGTTCGGGGCGACGCCGTCCGCCTCGCCATCGAGGTCCAGTTCGGTCGACGCGCCGAACCAAAATTGCTCGGTCAAGCCCTTGTGGATCAACTTGATCCCCAAGCCATCGAAGAAGTTGATCTGGCCGTTGGTCTTGGCCTCGATGTTGTAATCGTAGTAGCGCAGGAATTGGGACGCGCCCGCCGGCTTGTCCTTGGGAACGCCGAGGTTATAGAAGTAGATGTCGCACGACTGCTTGATGGCGGCGGTCACATTCATGTTCTTGTGACCACCGACCTTCAGCCAGCAGGGCCAAACATCGCCCTGGGCCTCGTTCCAGTCCCACGGCACCCGGATTGCCCCGGTGCAGGTGAAGACCGTCTCGGGGGTGATCTTCTTCTCGTGCAACCCGGTCAGGGCATGGAAGATCTTCAGGGTCGAGCCAGGTGGCTGGGCACTGGCGATGGCCCGGTTGACGTAGGGTTGGCCCTGCTCGGGATCGGTGTATTCCTGCCACTTGGCCTGGGAGATGCCATCGACGAACAACTGGTTGTCGTAGTGGGGGTAGCTGACCAGGGCCAGGACCTGGCCGTTCTTCGGGTTCAGGGCGACGACCGCGCCCGACTTGGCGAAGATCTCCCCCTCCTGGAC
>JBBJOE010000268.1:0-4594 GCA_037721765.1 Thermomicrobiales bacterium | reverse complement strand
CCACGTCTCGCTCTCGCAGCCCCTTCGCCCGCGCCGTCGTGAGCCACGGCGCCCGACGCGCGCCCGCGATCGCGTCGCGGGTCAGCAGGAGGAAGGCGGCCGCCCCGGCCAGCGCCAGCGTCGTCGCCGGCAGCGCCAGGTGCCGGGCGATGTCCAGGGCCTGCCGGAGCGTGCCCACGGTGCCCGCCTCCCGGCCGGCGAAGACGGTCTGGCCGCCGAAGAGCGGGAACCAGCCGAGGCGGACGGAGAACACCGCCAGCAGCCCGATCGCGATCAGGAACTCGGGGATAGCGGCCAGCGCGCCCGCCATCGACACCAGGACCTGATCACGCGACCGTCCCGGCACCCACCCGGCAATGACGCCGGCCGCGGTCCCGGCCGCCGCCGAGACGAGCAGGGAGACGAGCAACAAGCCCAGGGTCCAGGGCAGCCGGTTCATGACCAGCACGCCGACCGATTCGGACCGGGCGACCGACCGCCCCAGGTCGCCGCGCCCCAGATCACCGAGGTATAGGGTGAGCTGGCGCCCCAACGGTTCATCGAGATGGTAGTAGGCGTGGAGCCGCTCCCGGGCCGCCGCCGACAGCGGCACCGCGGCGTCCGTGCCCTCCCCCGCGCTGGAGGTGAGCGGATCGCCCGGCAATAGCCGGGGGATGAAGAAGTTGAGCAGCACGGCGGCGACCGCCAGCGACAGGTACCGGGCCAGGAGCCGGGCGAGGCCCGCGAGCATCGCGGTCGCTCAGGGCGCGATCAGCGCGAGCTTGTTGGTCGGGAACGGCACCCCGTTCAGGAGCCCCCCCCACGTCTCCATCGGGGTGAAGACCGCCGGGTCGTAGACCCAGTAGAACCGGCGGTGGTAGAGCACGATCGTCGGCAGCTCCGCGGCCAGGATTCCCTGCATCCGGAACACGATCTCCCGCCGCCGCGCCGGGTCGAGCGCCATCGCCTGGGCCTCTCCCAGTTCGGTGAATTCGGCGTTGGTGAAGATGGACCCCTGGGCGAAGGCGTTCGCCTCCTCGCCGGCGTACCACCGGCGGAGATAGTCAGGGTCGCCACCCACCCCGATGTGAGAGGTCAGGGCCATCTGGAAGTCGCCGTCGCCCAGGAGTTGGGCTCGGGTCGGCGCGTCCACCCGTTGGACATTCAACGTGATCCCGACCGCGTCCAGCATCGGCGCCATCAGGTCCGGTTCCCGCGCGGTCGGGTCGGCGAGCAGGTCGATCGTCAAGCGCTCGTTCCCCAGCAGGGCCCGGGCCCGGTCCGGATCGAAGGCGTACGGCTCCAGCGACGGGTCGTGCCAGGGGGTCTCGGGCGGCACGACCCCGGCGCTGCCGACGATCGCCGGGCCACGGGTGATCGTCTCCGCGATTTGAACCCGGTCCAGCGCGTGGGCGATGGCCCGCCGGACCTCGACCCGGTCGAGCGGCGCCCGCCCGGTGTTGATCGCCAGCCGGACGATCGAGAGCGGCGCGGTCTCGAACACCGCCAATCGCGGGTCACCGGCGAGGATGTCGACCACCGAGGCGTCGGTGCCGAACGAGATGTCGGCCTCACCCCGCTGGACGACCGTCACCCGGGCCTCGGCGGGCACGACGAATTGCCGCCATTCCCCCACCAGCGGTCGCCCTCGCCAGTACCCCGCGTTGGCCAGTAGGCGGTAGGCGCCCCGCGTCTCGTCGTGCTCGGCCAGCGTGAATGGCCCGGAGCCGACCGACCGGTCCGGTCCGGCGTAGGCGATCGGGTCCGCGACCGGCTCCCAGACGTGGCGGGGCACGATCGGCACGATCCCGGCGATGTCCTCGAGGAACGCCGCGTAGGGCCGCTCCAGCGTGATCCGCACCGTGCCGACGTCGACCGCCTCGGCAGACGCGACGACCTCGGTCGTCATCCAGGTGTAGGGATGCAGGGCGTAGTAACCGAACGAAAAGGCGACATCGTCGGCGGTCAGCGGCCGGCCATCGTGCCAGGTCGCGCCATCGACGAGCCGGAACGTGTAGGTGAGGCCGTCGTCGCTGGCCTCCCACTCCCGGGCCAGCCAGGGGATGATCCCCTCCCCGTCCTTCCAGGTCAGCGTGTCGTAGAGCAGGGTCAACAGCACCGCGCCGCCCGGCCCGACGGGCGAGACCTGGAACGGGGTCGGGATGCCGGAATCGCTCGCCCACGCGAACCGGACCAGATCGGCCGCCTGGTCGGTCTGGGACGCGGCCCGTGATGCGACCCGCGACGGCGCCGGACCGTCGCCGGCCAGCGCCAGCCCGGTCAGCGCACCGGCGAATCCCTGGAGTGTCCGTCGGCGGGTCAGGCTGGGCACGGGTATCCCCCGGAGTCGTCTTGCACGGTCGATGGCCCCGGTCCAGTCCCGGGGCTCACAGCGTCTGGTTGGCGATCCCGATGTGGTCGCGGGTGTACCGGGCCAGGTTGGCTTGCTGACGCGGGGTCAGCACCTCGCAGACCCAGTCCCAGTGGAGCGAGACCCAGTCACCCGCCACCGCCGCGTCGGTGAAGCCGCGCCCCTCGATCTGCCGGACCACCCGCGCCGTCCCGGGCGGCCCGAGCGCGAGCTTCCCTTCCACCAGGATCAGCCGCTGCCGCTCGACGACCAGTTCGGGGCCATCCACCGTCACGACCCGGCCCCAGCTCACCCGGCACTGGTCCATCGTCTCCAGCGTGTTCTCCAACTGGCCGACGCGGCTGTGGATATCGAAGACGTGGAAGTTGTGGTGGGGCCGGGCCCCGGCCGGGGCCTTGCCCAGCACCCAGGCCCGCGTCCGGCCCTGGAGCTGCTTGCCGAACCGTTCCTCCAACGCCTCGTGGAGCTGCCGCACCTCGACCCCGGACAGAAGATCATTCCCGAGCCAGTACGCTTCCACGACCCGGTCGTCGAACGGGTCGGCGATGGCGTTGGCACGGGCGATCAGCTGCAGGTAGGGCAGCGCCCCGGTGAACCGGCGCAGGAGGGGGTCCAGGCCGCCGTCGACGACGTGCTCGGTGCCGTATTCGAAGAGGGTCCGGTTCTCGTCCCCCCCGCAGTACCGCAGCCGGTTAGGCATGAACGCGTACCGGACGAAGCGCAGCGAGCCGGCGAGCGGCGTTGGTCGCATCAGCACGTCCGTCACCCGGCCGCCTCCCCGACCATCCGCTCCAGGTCATCGAAGAATCGCAACATCTCCTCCGCCTCGTCGGTGGGCAGTCGTTCGAGCGCCTGGCCGGCGTAGACGACCAGGTACTGGCCGACCGCGAGGTCGGGGATGCCGTGTGCGGCCACCCACATCGGCGTCCCCTCGTACATCACCTCGGCCCGCCGGTCATCGACCTGCAGCACCAGGCGCGGGATCGCTTGACACATCGGATTACGCTCCCGCCGCCACGGCACTAGGCCCGATCAGTGCCATCACCATCTTCAGTCCCCGTCGCTCGCCCACGGGCCATCTCTGTCTCGTGCTGCGAACCGCGTTCTTCGTCATGCCGGGCCCAAAGCCGCCGGAGCCAGCCGGGTGTCGTCGCGTCCGGCCGCAATTCGTCCCGCACATAGTACCCCTTGACGTCCAGCACCGGCGTGCCGGGCCAGCCATCGAGGCCACTGACGCGGAGCGAGTTCCCATCCCGCCCGAGCAGGCGCGGGTAGCACAGACCGAGCGGATTGGGCCGCCGCGGGCTCCGCGTGCCAAAGAGTCCGACCTCCGGCATGCCATCGAGCGACTCGACCTGGTGCGTGAGCGGGTCGTCGGGGCGGCGGGGCTCGGCCCGGTCCATGTACAGCACGACGACGAGGTGACTGAACTCTTCCATCCCCGCCAGTCCCGCCGCCCACTCCGGGTAGATCTCGACGACCGACTCGGCGAAGGGGTCGAAGTAGTCCCCCTCCCCCGTCGTCGCGTCATCGGCCCATCCCGGCCGGTGCACCACCCCGATCGCCGTGACCCCGAACGTGCGCCGTTCCTCAGCCATGTGTGTTGTCCCTTCCTCACGTTCCCGCGCGGCTAGATCTCGTTTTGATCGTGGGGCGGCAGAGGTGACGAGTTTACGGAGCATGAGGACGGCGAACGCGACGGATCGTGCCGCATCGCTTCCTCGGCACGTTCGTTGCCCAGACGCCGCTCGTAATGGACGATGAGGTCGCCGTGGTCGTCGTCCTTTTCCCTGCCGGACCGGCGAAAGCCGCGTCCCACGTAGAGCCGCTGGGCGCGTCGATTATCCGCGTGCGTCCACAGTTGCGCACGGTCGTATCCCCGCGACCGCGCCTCGGCGAGGACGGCATCGACAGTTCGCCCGCCGATCCCTTCATCCCACCGGTCGGGCGCGACGAAGACCATCGAGATGAAGCAGAGCCCGACGCTGGGTGGCCCCGCTCCGTCGTGGGCAAGTCCCTGCATGCCGACCGCCATGCTGACGACGACGCCGGCGTCATCGGCAACGACGAAAAAGGCGTCGGGCTTGCGCAGGGAAGCGCGGACCCGCGCCTCCTGCTCCGGTGACGAGGGCCGACCATCCCGCCGCGCGGCGCTGGCGACCCGCCAGACCGCGACCGCAGCATCGAAATCCCCCGGCAGGCCGCGCCTGAGAACCACCTCACCCATCGCGATCGCGTCCTCCT
>JBBJOE010000267.1:0-4595 GCA_037721765.1 Thermomicrobiales bacterium | reverse complement strand
TGGTAGCCACCAACGCCGGCCAGATCAAGACCGGTGCCCCCTCACGGATGGACCGCGTCACCAAGTACAACCAACTCCTGCGGATCGAGGAGGAGTTGGGCGACTCGGCGGTGTACCCGGGCAAGGGGGCGTTTTCCGGGTCGTGGTGAATGGTGCGGCGCAGTGGATCGTAACCGCACGTTCTGAACGATGACGGCGCCCCATGAGGGGCTCAAACCCCGACGTGACTCCCCTGTTCACCCGGTAACAGCAATGATGCTTGAGCCATCGCCGCCGGTGCCGGGAGCCCTATCAACTCCAACACCGTCGGCGCGACGGCGCTGAGGACGCCGTCTTGGCGCAGCGTCGCGTGACGGTGTGGGAAATGTTCGGGGCCGACGAGGATCACCGGTACGGGATTGGTCGTGTGGCTGGTCATCGGTTCGCCGGTGACCATGTCGATCATCTCCTCGGCGTTGCCGTGGTCGGCGGTGACCAGCAGGGTGCCACCGGCGGCCAGGGTCGCCTCGACCACCTGGCCGAGGCAGCCATCGACCGTCTCGATGGCGCGGACCGTGGCGGCCAGGTCACCGGTGTGGCCGACCATGTCGCCGTTGGCGAAGTTGACCACGACGAAGCGGTTCGTGCCGGAGCGTATCGCGGCCACGGTCGCTCCCGTGATTCCGGCCGCGCTCATCTCCGGCGCCAGGTCGTAGGTCGCTACCTTCGGAGAGGGGACCAGGGCTCGTTCTTCGCCCGAGAAGGGTTCCTCACGACCGCCGTTGAGGAAGAACGTGACGTGGGCGTACTTCTCGGTCTCCGCGACGTGGGCCTGGCCGAAGCCCGCCTCGCCGATGACACGGGCGAGCGGCATATCCACGTCGTGCGGCGGGAATGCCACCTGGACCCCCGACGCCTCGAATTCGGCGTGGTATCGGGTTAGGGTGACGACCCGACGGAGCGGCGCGTCGTCGCCGCGGTCGAAGCCCGCGAATGTCGTGGAGATCATCGCCTCGGTCAGTTGGCGGGCCCGATCAGCGCGAAAGTTGAACCAGACCACCACGTCGTCCGGGCCGATCCCCGAGTGGGGACCACCGGGGGCGTCGATGATGACGGGAGCGATGAACTCGTCGGTCGTCCCGGCGCCATACGCCGACGCGATCGCTTCGCCCGCCGAGATGGCGGTCGGGCCGACGCCACGGACAATCGCGTCGTAGGCGGCCTTGGTCCGCTCCCAGCGATGGTCGCGATCCATGGCGTAGTAGCGGCCGGAGACGGTGGCGATCCGACCGGAGCCCAGGGCCGTTAGGGTCGTTTCGAGCCGTGACACCGCGCCGCGACCGCCAGTAGGTGAACTGTCCCGCCCGTCAGTGATCGCGTGGACGAGGGGATCTTCGACGCCCGACGCGACGGCCAGCCGGAGGAGTGCGTCGAGGTGGCGCTGGTGGGCGTGGACGCCGCCCTCGCCGATCAGTCCGACCAGATGGAGGCGCGAACCCGCCCGGCGCACGGCGGCGAAGGCATCGAGGAGGACTGGGTTCTCGGCCAGCGAGCCGTCGGCGATGGCCCGGTCGATCCGGGTGATCCACTGGTAGACGACGAACCCGGCGCCCAGGTTGAGGTGGCCGACCTCGGAGTTGCCCATCTGGCCCTCCGGCAGGCCAACCGCCTCGCCGGAGGCGGACAGGGTCGCGGTGGGGTAGGAGGCCCAGAGGCGGTCGAAGACTGGAGTGGCCGCGAGGGCGACGGCGTTTCCCGGGCCCGGCGGCGCCAGGCCCCAGCCGTCGAGGATGACCAGGACCACGGGACCGTCAGGGGATGGGGAGGTGGGCATCGGGTCTCCTGGGTCGTGCGACGGACGGACGGCGACGGGGGGCGACCGGCCCGTGGGATAATCCCACCAGTATCGAGCGAGCGTATGATGCCGGACCGGACCGGGCCGCGTCGGGCGACCCGGCCGCCGCGCCTTGGGACCGATGGGGAGGGACGAGACGATGGCCACCTATGCCGTGACATTAATCGCTGGGGACGGGATCGGGCCGGAGGTGTCCGAGGCGACCCGACGGGTGCTGGACGCGACTGGGATCGGGTTTGACTGGGATCACCAGGAGGCCGGTAGCGACACGCTCGAGAAGCACGGCAGCCTACTGCCGGAAGCCACGTTGGAGAGCATCCGGCGCAATGCGATCGGCTTGAAGGGGCCGATCACCACGCCGATCGGGACCGGTTTCCGCAGCGTCAACGTCGGTCTTCGCCACGAGTTGAGCCTCTACGCCAACTTGCGACCGGGTAAGACCATCCCCGGAGTCCAGAGTACCTTCGACGACATCGACCTGGTGATCATTCGCGAGAACATGGAGGATCTCTACGCCGGGATCGAGTTCGATACCGGTACGGACGAGGCCCGCACGGTGATCGAGGCACTGGGCCGCGTCCAGACCAAGGCGATCTCGCCCGAGGCGGCGATCGGGATCAAGGTCATCACCCCCGAGGGATCGCGGCGGATCGTCCGCTTCGCCTTCGAGTACGCCCGGGCCAACGGCCGCCGCCTGGTGACGGCCGTCCACAAGGCCAACATCATGAAGTTCACCGATGGCCTGTTCCTCCACGTTGCCCAAGAGGTGGCGGTGGAGTACCCGGACATCGAGTTCAACGACCGGATCATCGACAACATGTGCATGCAACTCATGCAGAAGCCTGAGCAGTACGACGTGATGGTCATGCCGAATCTGTACGGGGACATCGTCAGTGATCTCGTCGCGGGCATGGTCGGCGGGCTCGGCGTGGCGCCCGGCGGCAACATCGGCGAGGGCGTGGCCGTCTTTGAACCGATCCACGGCTCCGCCCCGACCCACGCCGGGAAGAACGAGGCCAACCCGACGGCGATGATCCTCTCTGGCGCCCTGATGCTGCGCCACCTGGGCGAGCGTGGGGCGGCGGAGGCGGTCGAGGCGGCGGTCGCGGCCGTGATCGCCGAAGGGACAAGCGTCACCTACGACCTCCGCGCCGACCGCGACCCGGCCAAGGCTGCCGGGACGACCGGGATGGCGGACGCGATCATCGCCAAGCTGGGGTAGGGGGCACGGGCCCGGACCACGTCGGGCCAACGGACCGGATCGTTCGAAGTTCAGAGGCGATGGCCGAAGTCGGCCGTCGCCTGGTACTCGTTCGGGGACCAGGGTTCGCGCCAGGTTTCCGTCTCGAAGCGACCCGGCGCGAAGCGATCCAGCTCGAAGTGGCCGCAGTGGCCGTCGAGGACCAGGTCGGCCAGGGCCCGGCCGACGGCGGGGCCCTTCTTAAATCCGGCCCCGCTGAACCCGGCCGCGACCCAGAGGCCGCGCGGGCCGAGCGGGCCGATCAGGGGATGGGTGTCAGGGCTCATGTCGTACAGCCCCGCCCAGCACTGGGACACGGAGGCGTCCCGCATGGCGGGGAAGCGGCGGGAGATCGTCCGCCGGGCCCGGTCGCCATAAGTCTCATCGGCCGACCGCGCGTACCGGGTCGGATCGACCGGGTCATGTTGCTCGCCTCCCGCGACCCCGACGAGCGTTCGGCCAGGACCGAATGGGCGGCAGAAGAAACCGCCGACGAGGTCGACGTAGGCGAAGTGAGCTGGCTCCAATGACAAGGGGCGATTCAGGACCGCGAGTTGGACGCGCAGGGCGGTGATCGGGAGCACGATACCGGCGGTCGCCACCACGGCCGGGGTGTGGGCGCCCGCCACGCAGAGGACGTGTTCGGTCGATATCCGTTGGCCCTCGACCACGATCGCCTGGACTCGCTCACCGGCGATGACCAACGACGATACCGGCGCCCGCTCGATCACCCGTACCCCCAGGCGGCGGCACGCGATGGCCAGGGAGCGAACGGCCGCCGGGGCATCGACGTAGCCGCTGTCGGCCTCCAGGGCCACGGCGCGGAGATCATCGGTCCGGGCATAGGGTTGGAGGGCGTGGAGCTCATCAGGGGTGACGATCCGGGTCTGGACGCCGACGCCGCGCTGCATGGTGACGTTGCGGCGCAGGCGGTCCATGTTGTGGTCGGCACCCGGTTCGGCGCCGGGGGTGGCCGGGATGGTGACCACCAGCGGTGCCGGGGTGTGGACGGGGGTGGGGTCGACGAGCGCTGGCCAGCGACGGAAGTAATCGAGGCTCCAATTGGCCAGGTGCGTCTCGGGTCGGTTCGTGTAGTGCTGGCGGAGGAGGGCACCGGTCCGACCGCTCGCCCCGGAGCCGACCGTCTCGGCCTCGAAGACCGTGATGTCGCGCTGGCCCCGCCGGGCCAGGTGCCAGGCCGTGCTGAGGCCCATGATGCCGCCGCCGATGATGGCGACGGCGGTGGAGCGGGGCAGTTCGACGGTCCTGGGCACGGGGTCTCTCCTCGCGGGCAGTGTAGCGCCCGGACCGGGGGCTCGGGTGGCCCGCCCCGGTTGATTCACCGGGGGCGGGTGGGCCGCATCCAGACGAGAGGGACCTCGTCGGTCTTGACATCGGAATCGTGGCGTTCCTATACTTCGCGTTGGCTCGATGGGGACCGGGTGCGCCGACGTAGCTCAATTGGCAGAGCAGCTGTTTTGTAAACAGCAGGTTGCGGGTTCGAGTCCCATCGTCGGCTCC
>JBBJOE010000266.1:0-4606 GCA_037721765.1 Thermomicrobiales bacterium | reverse complement strand
GGTGATTGAGCATGGTCAAGCGGACGTATCAGCCGCACCGGATCCCGCGGAAGCGGGAGCACGGGTTCATGGCCCGGATGGCGACCAAGAACGGTCGCGCCGTGCTGGCCCGGCGCCGCCTGAGAGGGCGTCACGCCCTGACGGTGTCGGAAGAGAAGAAGTTTACCCAGACCAAGTACACGATGCCCTGGCGGAAGCGCTGGTAGGAGTCGGCGTCGTGTGCGGTGGCTGTCTGGCGTACGCCCGTGAGGGTGTGTGCCGGGTGGTCGCGGGTTCTGGTGATGACGAGCGACAAAGGACCCCCGCCGGACATGTCCGGCGGGGGTCGTCGTGCGTCCCGGGGGGCGGGAGGGTCGCCGGGGGGCGAGCCGGGGCGACCGGCGATTGCCCAATGGGCGACCCTGGTCGCGACCTCCCGACGATCCGTACGGGCGCCGCTAGCCGCGCCCTTTCACCGAACCAGCGTGACGTTATGGACCGCCCGTACCTGAGCAGGTCGCGGCGAGCGGCGCCCCTGCGAGATGTGGTGACGGTCCACGGGCTCTATGTTGGCGACCGTTCTCCCGGAGACCGGCACACCGGCCGTCCGGAGGGCGTGCCCCGCCGGGGTGGTCGGCCGATGGGCGGTTGCCCGTCACATCCCGGCGGTGCGTGCCGCGTGCCCGCTCGAGAGGCGGTGGGCCGTGGTTGAGCGCAAGCTGCGGCTGCGGCGGGGCGGCGATGTCCGGCGGGCGCGGGGGAAGGGGCGGGCCTGGGCCGATGGGCCGCTGGTGGCGCGGGTGATCCGGAATGACACCGAGCCGGCCCAGAACCGCTACGCCGTGGTGGCCGGCAAGAAGGCCGGCAAGGCGGTCCAGCGCAACCGGCTCAAGCGACTGGTGCGGGAGACGATCCGCCACCATCACCCTCGCCTGGCCCCGGGCCACGACATCGTCGTGATCGTGCGGGGCACGGTCGATGAGATGCCGGGCCTGGCCGAGACCGAGCGGGCGTTCGGGCGCATCGTCCGCCGGGCGGGGCTGCTGGTCGAGGGTCCGGCCGGGGGAGACAGCGCCGGGCCGCGGCCGCCGCGGGCCGCGCCGGGCGGGGGCGCGGCCGAGCCGCCACGGGTGCGACCCGCTCCCGGAGGCGTTAGGGGCGACCCTCGCCCGGCCGGTCGCGGGCCCGGGGGACAGGCGGGAGAATCTGGCATGGCCGGTCCCGTCCCCCGCGCGGATGTCCCGGTGGGGGCAATCGCCGAGGGCAGGGATTCCTCGGCCCGTCCGGGCGAATCGCCAACGTCGCGTCCAGACCCCGAGATCTCACGATGAACGATCCAGGATTGGATCAGACCGGAACGACGGGCGCCCCCTCCCACGTCCGAGATGATCCGATGAATGCACCACGGACGGACCAAGCAGCGCCGGCGGGCGCCCCCTCCCCTCTCAACGATGGCCACGGTCATGGGCAGCACGAGCACCACGACCAGCACGGGCAGGCGGCCCACGCATCTGGACCGGGGGATGGGGCGGAGGGGGACGGCGACGCCTCGGCCCGGCCCGGCCCGCTCGCCCGGGTGGCCCTGGGCGGCATCCGGTTCTACCAGCGGGGCATCTCTCCGATGCTGCCGCCCTCGTGCCGGTATGTGCCGACCTGCTCGACCTATGGCTACGAGGCCATCGCCAAGTACGGTATCTTTAAGGGCGGACGCCTGGCGATCTGGCGCGTCCTGCGCTGCAATCCGTTCGGGCGCAGCGGCTACGACCCCGTCCCCTGACCGCCCGGGCACGCTGGCGCCGTCGTCGGATGCCAGCGGCAAGGTCGAAGGCGATCTGGGATGGTCTCGGGGGGGTGAGACGGGACGTTTCTCCCCTGCCCCGGTCCGGCGCCCGGGGGGTATGGTGGGGCTGGCGCCCCGGGTGGCCCAGCCAAGGGGCCGGGTCCGACCGCTCCGGACGACCCGGGGGGCGCTGGCGTTCTGGCCCGTGCCGATCGGGTCTGGTCTCTGCCGCCCCGGCCGCCCGGCGCCGTGGCGTCGCGAACGTCCTGATGTGGTGACCGATGCCGAACTGACCGCGGTGAACGTATCCGGGCTATGACCTGACGCGGTGTCCCCGTTCTCGACCACCCATGACGCCACGACGTGCCGGCGTCTCGTCCCCCCATCGCTCGCTCCCCGCCCCGACGCGGGAGGAGGCCGCCACTCGTGTCTGTCCCCGGCTGGTCGCTGTACGTCGATTTCCTGGAGTGGGTCCTCAATGGCCTCGCCACCACCTTCAACAGCGGTGGGCTGGCGATCGTCGTCTTCACGATCATCATCAAGACGATCCTGATGCCGCTCACCGTCAAGTCGATCCGCTCCAGCAAGGCGATGCAGGACCTCCAGCCCCGCATCAAGGAGTTGCAGAAGAAGCACGGTAAGGACCGCCAGGAACTCTCCCGCCAGACGATGGAGCTGTATTCCACCTACGGCGTCAACCCGCTGGCCGGCTGCCTGCCGATGCTGATCCAGATCCCCATCTTCTTCGGGGTCTACCGGGCCATCGTCAACCTTTCCAACAGTGACAGCGGCCCCTGGGCGAACGGCTTCGCCTGGCTGGGCGATCTCGGCGACGCCGATCCCTGGAAGGTGCTGCCGATCGCGGCCGGCGTGTTCCAGTTCGTCCAGACCAAGATGATGCGGCCCCAGAACGCGCCGAAGGTGACCGACCCGCAGCAGGCGATCATGAACCAGATGATGAACTTCATGCCGCTGATGGTGATCGTCTTCGGCTGGGGCTTCGCCTCCGGCGCCGTCGTCTACTGGGTCACCCAGAGCGTCTTCAGCGTGGTCCAGCAGTGGTTCATCACCGGCTGGGGCAGCGTCAGCGACTGGGTGCCGGGGCTGCCGGAGCTGCCGGAGCACCGTCGCCTCGGGTACCGCGCCCCGCGTGACCTGGACGACGTGGTGGTGGTCAGCGGTGGGGTCGGGGGGAAAGCCGACCGGGGTATGCAGGGCTGGCTCCAGAAGCGGCTGGCCGACGCCCAGGAGCGGGCCGAGGTGACCCGCCAGGCGCAGGCCCAGGCGGCCGGGACGGGTGTGGTCGAGACCACCGCCACGGGCGGGACAGGCCGCGCCGACGGGAACGGCCGCACCACCGCCCGGACGGGGGGCAAGGCCACCGGACGGCGACCTGCCGCCACCGCGGCGACCGGGGCTGGCGAGGACGAGGAGATCGAGGCCGCCGTGCCGTCCGGCACCTCCCGCTCCAGTTACCAGGAGCGTGTCGATGCCGCGACGCGCAACCCGGCCCGGCTACGACGGCCGAACCTGGCCGCGAACGGGTCTGGCGATGCCACTGGGGAGGCGCCGGCGAAGGTCACCGGCACCAACGGGTCGAACGGCGCGGGCGGGTCCAACGGGTCCTCGGCCAAGGTGACCCGGGTCCCGACCCAGGCCGCCGCCCGGCAGGCTCGCCCGGCCAAGAAGTCGGGTCGCGGCCGGGCCTGAGCGGCCGACCCGGGCCAGGCTCGGGTCGAGCCCGGGCCGGATAGCGGGCTCCGCCGCCCTTCCTATGGGCGGGGTGCCGGCGCACCGGCTCGTCCGTCGGGCGGCGCGATCTCCCGGGTTGCGGAGCGCGTCACCCCTGGGCGCCCCGCCGGACACGGAAACGGGGGTCATCGTTCTCACGACGGCCCCCTCTCCTCGTCACCTTGGCAGCCCGTCGGGGACCCGCGTCGCCGCTACGAGCCCTCTTTGACCTCGTAGATGTGGTCGGCGACCAGGCCGTGCGCCTCGCGGTGGACCTGCTCCGCCGCTTCCTTGTTTGGCGCCTCGACCAGGCAGAAGACCTTGCCCGACTCCGTGTCGAACCAATACTTGTGGTAGGTGACGTCGTGCTTGCCCTGGATTTCGAGGTCTTTCTGGTGGGCGCCGGCCACCCCCTCCGCCGTCAGACCCTCGACATGCTCGTGAACGTCCATATAGAGCGGCATCGCGTTCGCCTCCTTCATCGCTCTGGGACCCAGGGACCCATCAGTGATTCAGGGGGGCTGCCTTGCCCTGTCTCATCGGCATCGTATCGCACCCGGGCACATGGGTGCCGGATCGGTGCGCCGAGGACGGCTGGCGGGCACCGGTGCCGCGGCCACGGGACGGTCGTGGACCGGGCCACGGGATCAAGATTGGTGCCCATCGGCGCGGCGGGGTGAACGACACGCGTCGCTCCGGTCGCTGGCCGGGGGCAGGATGGCTTCGACCGGTCTATCCTTTCCTGGCCGGATACGTTAACCTACCCCCCGCGTGAGCGGCCCGCGGGGGCCGCCGGTCGCGTGCGGGCCACGGGGACGTCGCGCCGGAGAGAGGGCAGGCATGGACGGGAATCGGATGACCAGCGTCGAGATCCAGGCCGTCTCGGTCGAGGCGGCCGTCGGGTTGGCGCTGGAGCAGTTGGGCCTCATCGGACATTTCGCTCAGCAATTCGGACCGCTCTTCTTGCGAGAAAAGTTCGATCTTGTAGGCCCATTTCGCGATATCGAGCAGGTACGATGTCTTCGTGCTCACCAGGCCGGGGGTCTGCCCGAGCGTGACCAGCATGAAATCGCGCAGCTCCTTCTCCGGTACGCCGACGAAGTCGAGGTTCTCCTC
>JBBJOE010000027.1:0-16437 GCA_037721765.1 Thermomicrobiales bacterium | reverse complement strand
CCCGGCCAGACCGCGTGGGTGGCCGGTCCGGCGCGCCGGCGCTATCTTGATCGTGATCGACGGCTACTGAAACGGGATGGGGGAGGCGACCGGTGGCGGGCGGGCGGGCCACGACGCGGGACGATTGGGAGCACGAGGCCAACGCCCTGATGCGCGGCATCTTCGGCGCCTACCTCGTCGGCATCCCTCTCGTCTACACCATGGAGACGTGGCAGATCGGCCACTCCATCACCATGCCCCACGCCCTCCTCTTCCTCGCCGTCAGCTACGTGATCAACCTCGCCTTCGTCGTCTACG
The DNA here is from genome assembly GCA_037721765.1 of Thermomicrobiales bacterium. Taxonomy (GTDB): domain Bacteria; phylum Chloroflexota; class Chloroflexia; order Thermomicrobiales; family UBA6265; genus JACCVE01. The sequence continues at coordinate 16,140 of JBBJOE010000027.1, read as the reverse complement.
CCGGCTTTCGCGGCGACGAGGAGGACGCGCCCACCCGGCGCCCCTTCGGCGACGCCTTGGAGACGACCGCGATCGCCGCCGTCACCGCGACGCTCACCCTGGCCGTCCTGGCCCAACTCGGCACCGGACTCTTGGCTCAAGTGCTCGTCGGCAAGGTGGCCGTGCTCTGTCTTCCCCTCGGCATCGGTGCCTCGATCGCCAACCAACTCCTCCACGACGCCGCATCGTCCGGCGGCGGGCGGGAGGCGGCGGGAGGGAACGGCGACGGGGACGCGGCCCATCCGCGCTCGGCGGGCCGGGCCCTGGCCAGCGACGCCGGGGCGGCCTTCGCCGGCGCCCTCCTCCTCTCCCTCAGCATCGCCCCGACGGAGGAGGTGACCCTGTTGGCGACCGAACTACCGACCCTGATGCTGCCGGTGGTCCTCGGGGCCAGCCTGCTGCTCACCTACGGCATCGTGTTCACGGCCGAGTTCCCCGGACAGGCGGCCAGGCTCCGCGCCGCCGGACCCCTCCAACGACCCCTGACCGAGACGGTCCTCGCCTACGTGATCGCCCTCCTGACCGGGGCCGCCCTGCTCTGGCTCTTCGGCCGGATCGACCTCGACACGTCCTGGCACGTCGCCTATTCCCGGATCATCGTCCTTGGCTTGCCCGCGGCCATCGGCGCCGCGGCCGGGAGGTTGGCCCTGTGACCCCGCCCGAGACGGCCGGTATGGCCACGCCGACCGCTTCCGGACCCCGGCCGACCGCGGTTGGGGAGGAATCGCCTCCCGCGCCGGGAGCCGGCGGCCGGGATGGCGGGCCGGACCGCCGGGCGCCAACCCACGCCCCGCGCAACGGCGCCGAGTGGGTGACCCTGGCGATCAGCGCCGCGATCGTCGCCCTGCTGGTCGGGGTGGGCGTCGTCGAGCACCTGACCCACGACTCCCCGGCCGGGACCCGGGTAACGGTGTCGCTGGACCTCGACGGCACCTACGAGGTCAATGGCCGCTTCTTCGTCCCCTTCACCGCCACGAACCAGGGGGCCACCCCGGCCGAGGACGTGGTCATCACCTTCACCGTCCGCGAACCCGGCCCGGACGGCGCCGTGCTGGAGGAGGGCACGGCCGACCTCGCCTACCTCGCCAACAGCGGCGAACGGTCCGGCCAGTTCGCCACCGACTACGACTTAGCGACTCACCAGATCGAGGCGTCGGTCTCCACGTTCCAGACCCCCTGATATCAGTACCGGATCGCCGAGAGACGGATCGCGACCCATCGGACCGGACAGGCTCGTCAGCGCACCAGCTCGCCGGCCGCCCGTCCGACCCTGCCGGTCGCCGCGCCGGCCGCGAACTCGTCCTCGACGCCCTCGGTCAGGACGACGACCGCGACCATCCCGCCGGGGCCATCCAGCAGGGCCGCGTCGTGGGCGATGCCCGGCAGCGAACCGGATTTGCCGCCGAAGGCGACGCCGGTTGGCAGGTCCCGGCCGAGCCGGTCCCGGTGCTGCTGCCGCATCAACAGACCACGCATCCAGGCACAGGTTGCCGGGGAAGCCGCCCGGTCGGTCGCGATCAGGCTCAGCACGTCAGCCAACCCGTTCGCGGTGACGTGGTTCTCGCCCTCGTCGGACCGGGGCAACCGGCCCAGGAAGGGGCGTCCGAGGTCGATGCCCGTGACTCCCAGGGTGTCGAGATGGGCGTTCACGGCCGGCCGGCCGACCAACCGGATCACGGCGTTGGAGGCGGTGTTGTCGGAGATGGCGATCATCAGGTAGGCCAGGTCGGCGACCGTCAGGGTCAGGTCCGGGGCCATCTCCGCCAGCACGCCGGTGCCCCCGACCCGGTCCCCCGGGTGGGGAGACGGGGACTGGTCGAGCGCGACCCGGCCGGCGTCGATCTCGCGGCCGAGGGCGACCAGGATCGCCACCTTGATCGTGCTGGCCGCCGGGAACGAAGCGTCGCCTTGGGCGGACCACGCGGCGTCCGGACCGCCCGGCCATCCCGGCCCGATACCCCGTACTGCCACCGCCCACCGTCTGGAGGGCAGGCGTCCGGCCGCCGCCACGACCCCGTCCCAGCCCCGTCCGTCCCGGTTCACGTACACTTCCCCCGATGCCGGGCCATCCCACCGCGCCCCGATGCGACCAACTCGGGACGATCCCGCGACGGTCCCGGCGAAATCACCCCGCCACACGAGACGTACCTAACGAAGACGAGAGCGGCGCCGCCGGGCGCCCTCACGCCCCGTCTTGAACCCTCGCCGGAGTGTGTCCCAGTATGCCCCACGGTCGGATCAGCCGCGCCAGCCGCCGATATCCCGACGCCAGGCGCCGGGCCGCCCGCTACGCCCGGAGCCGCGCCGGGCAGCGCACGACCACCGTGCCGCCCCACCTGCTCCCCGGCGTCACCGGGCGCGGGCGCGTGGTCAGCCGTGCCGCCCTACGCTGGATCCTGGCGGCGGGCGTGCTGACCCTGTTCGGGTTGACGATCGGCGTCGTCCTCTTCGTCATTTCCTCCGCCTCTGCCGTCCAGGGCACGATGGTCGCCTATCGCAACGTCAACGAGGGCCTGCCCAGCGCCGCCGGGGTCGCCGTCGACAATTTCGAGACGACCCGCATCTTCGATCGGGACGGCGCCCTGCTCCAGGAGGTGGACGACCCCAGCAACCCCTACGGCGGCTGGCGCACCTTCGTCAACCTGGACCAGATCTCGCAGGACCTGCTCGACGCCACCGTCGCCTCCGAGGACGCCACCTACTGGACCCACTACGGGGTCGAGCCCTTTGCCATCGCCCGGGGCGTCTTCATCAACAGCAGCGGCAGCGGCTCGTCCGGCGGCTCGACGGTCACCCAGCAACTCGCCCGGGCCCTCTACCCCGATCAGATCGGCAACGAATACTCCTACACCCGCAAGGCCCGCGAGGCGCTCGCGGCGGTCGAGTTGGAACGCACCTACAGCAAGACCGACATCATGACGATGTACCTGAACTTGATCTTCTACGGCAACCGGTCCTACGGCATCGACGCCGCTGCCCAGACGTATTTCGAGAAGCACGCCGCCGATCTGGACCTGGCCGAATCCTCGATGCTGGCCGGTATTCCCCAGCTGCCGACGACCTACAACCCGACGATCAACTTCGACCTCGCCAAGCGGCGCCAGGAATACGTCCTCTCCCAGATGGTCAAGCTCGGCTACATCACCCGGGCCGAATCCCAGGCCGCCTATGACCAGCCCCTGACCTTCCGCGAGGGGCAGCGCACCGGCCTGATCTACGACTCCCCCCACTTCGTCAACTACGTCGGCGGCTACGTCCAGGAGACGCTGGGGGAAGAGGCCTACTACCGGGGCGGCCTCCAGATCACGACCACGATCGACGCCGACCTCCAGGACCAGGCCGAGGAGATCGTCCGCCGCAACGTCGCCACCCTCGGCGTCTACAACGCCCGCAATGCCTCGATGGTGGCGATGGTGCCGTGGAGTGGCGAGATCCTGGCGATGGTCGGGTCGGCCAACTTCGACGACGACGCGATCGAGGGCCAGAACAACATCGCCGTGACCCAGCAGCAGCCGGGCTCCTCGCTCAAACCGCTCGTCTACGCGGCCGCCTTCGAAAACGGCTGGAACCCCAGCACCGTCGTCCTCGACAGCACCTTCCGGCGCGAGACCGAGGGGCAGATCGACCCCGCCACCGGCGAGCCGGTCGAGTTCTACCAACCCGAGAACTACTCCGGCAACTACTACGGTGCGGTGACGGTCCGGACCGCGCTCGCCAACTCCCTCAACATCCCGGCCGTCCGCGCCACCGAGGCCGTCGGGCCTGACGCGGTGCTCGACCTGGCCAAGCGGATGGGGATGCGTGACTCGTTCCAGCAGGACGCGTCGTACTATGGCCTGGCGATCGCCCTGGGCGGCTCCGAGGTCCAACTCCTAGAGCTGACCAACGCCTACGCCACCTTCGCCAACCTCGGCGCCTACGTCCCGGCCAACCCGATCCGCAAGATCACCGATAGCCAGGGCAACGTCCTCTACGACATCGAGCGCGACGAGGACCGGCCCTCGTCCGAGCGAGCCCTCAAGGCCGAGTACGCCTACCAGATCACCAGCATCCTGACCGACAACGAGTCACGGGGAATGATCTTCGGCACCGAGAACCTCTTCGGCCAGACGCAGCAGCGACTCGGTCGCCCGACGGCCGCAAAGTCCGGCACCACCAACGACGTCCGCGATATCTGGACGATGGGCTATACCACCGACCTGTCGGTCGGGGTCTGGGTCGGCAACACCAACAATGACCCGCTCGAACCGATCGACGGCATCCAGGGGGCCGGGCCGATCTGGCGGGACATGATGGTCCTGATGCACGACGACCCGGAGTTCAGCCGATTGCTCGACGGCCCGGACGGCAGCCCGCTGCCGGAGGACTTCGCCCGGCCCGCCGGCATCTACGAGGGGCAGGTCTGCGCCGTCAACGGCCACCAGGCGACGGGGGGCGCCCCGACCCGGACCGAGTTGCTCGTCCGCGATGAGGGCCCCGCCCTGCGCTGCGATCAACTCTCGGCCTACGAGCGCAAAGAGTTGGAGGCGACGCTGCGCGACATCGGCGTCAATGGGCCCAAGTACGTCCGGGGCGCGGTCGACAGCATTCGCCGCTACGACAACGCGACCCGGGGCCAATTCGGCGGTACGTCGATCGAGCCCCGCGCCACCGAGGCTTCGAACGACGACGAGGACGAAGACGTCCAGATCCAGACCCAGGACGACGGCGGGGGCGCGGGCAACTGACGGCCGGGGTCCCGGACGGATAACGTCGCCGTGGTGGGGAGATCCCGTGGTGATCCGCGCGACGCTTGGGGCCGACCTGCCGGGCGCCGCCCCGGCCGTTTCACCCGGCCGGGGCGGATTCCGAACGTCCGTCTCTGGCGGTTTTCTCCGCGTCACGCGCCTTTTCCGAAACAGAGATTCCCCGTCTTGACGGTCTCGCTCCTGGGTGGAACGACATCCCAACGCGGTCCGGAAGTGGGCTGGATACGTGACGACGCCCGTGGCACATCCCCCGGTCGGGGATCACCACGGGCGTCGTCATCTGGAAGCGTCGCGGCATTTGCCTCGTCTGGGCCCGGGAGCTAGGTCCCGGGCCCGGCCGTCCGGGGTGGTTAGGAACCCTCGGCCGGGGTCGTGGCGGCGGCCGTGCGGCGGCGGGTCGGCTTGCGAGCCGGGGGTGGCACGGCGGCCGGTCGGCCACCGGCCCGGCGACCCGAGCGGGAGCGCGGCTTGGCGGTGCCTGACGGGGCCACGACCGCCCGGTCCTGGACCGGGGTCGACGTCACGACCGAGGTCCGGCACCGGGCCCCGGCGACGCTCAGCGCGTCGATGAAGGTTTCCAGGCTGCCGACATCCGGCATGTGGGCCTTGACGACGTGGGTCACGTCGCCGGCGACCCGGTAGCATTCGACCACGCCCGGCTCGGCGCGGACCCGCTCCAGGAACGCGGCGTAGTTGCCGCCGGAGACGTCGGCCATCACGATCGCGGTGATCGACCGGCCGAGGGCGGCCGGCTGGACCGTGGCCCGGTATCCGGTGATGACGCCCCGCTCCTCCAGACGCCGGACCCGCTCGATCATCGCCGGGCTGGAGAGGCCGACCTGCTCGGCCAAGCCTTTCATCGTGAGGCGACCGTTTCGCTGGAGTGCGTCGAGGATCTGCTCGTCTAACGTGTCGATCTGAGCCATGCGCGGTTTTCCTACCACTTCCGTGCCGTGCGCGAGCCGCGCACTGACACGCGCGTCGTGTCGATGTGAGTTAGACCGTACGGACGATACCCCGTCGTCGTTCTCACATTTGGGAGATATGGCAGTCTATCCCGTCCTCGCCCGTACTGCAAGGGCTATCGAGTGAAAGCGAAGACCGATTTGGCCATGTACATTCCATAGGCCCCAACGTGCTCACCAATACCGGATAAAATGATTCCTTACCATCGGAGGATCAATTCTTGATGCCGACCCCGAACGAACTCGTCTGAGACGCGTCCGGGCCGATCACGAGTGTTGCCTGATGACGCCGCGCGCCGCCCGTCACCACCGGCCGGCTCCGCCTGGTCGATGGCCGGCACGCCGGAGGGATCTCGCTGGTCACCTCCCCGGCGTCCGCTCGCTCGATCCCGGGCCATTTCGCCCCATGCCGTTCTCGTCGGACCGGAAGTGCATCGACATGTTCGTCATCGACTGCCGGCAAACCATCGTCCGGCGCGGCGTCCGGTTGGGGGAGCACGTCGTCCTCTCCGGGGACGCCAGCGACCCAGTCGCCGCCTCTCGGGTCTGGGCACTCGATCGCGGGACGGCGTGGTGACCAGGAGACGGCCACGGCCGACTTCCCTGGGGCGGTCACCGTGAGGACGGTGGACCGCCACGTTCGCGCTGAAGCGTCTCGGCCAGGCGGCCCTCGCGCGGTGACATCCCGTGCGAGCGATCGAACCGTTATGCGACAGCGTCCTCTCCTGCCAGGAGATCGGCCGCCCGTGGCCGCTGGCCTACGCCTTGGCCGGCCTCGCCAGGGCGGTGGTCGCGGCGGGGGACCGCGAGCGCGGCCCGGCTCTTTGGCACCGTCGAGACCCCGCGGGAGGCGGACGAGATGCCGCTGATGCGCTTCTCGCCATCTGGGCACGATCGGGCCCTCGACGCGATCCGAACCCACTTCGACGAGCCCCGGTATCAGGCGGCCCGGGCCGCCGGGCGCGCGATGCCGCTGGCGCGGCTGGTGGACGAGGTCACGGCCCCGACACCGTCCGCCGGGTCACCGGTGCCCACCTCGCCCTATCCCGCCGGCCGGTCGAATCGGGAAGTCGAAGGTGCTCGGGCTCCTGATGACCCGTCTGAAGAACGCGGGGATCGCCGAGCGCCTCTCCTTGCATCGCCGCACCCTCGACGCCCGCCTCCACCGCATCGACGCCACATTCGACGTCACGTCCGGCACGGCGACCACTCGCGTCGGCGTGACGCGCGGCCTGGCTTGACCGGGGATCATCGGGACCGGTGGCCGATGCTCCCCGGGAGGAACGGGGCCCGCTCCGTTCTTCCCGGGGGGCGCCGGGATCGGGTCGCTCCAGGGGCCCGTCCCACGTGCGGCGATCCAGTCGTGCGGATCGGCCGCTCGGCCGTCCGGTCGTGATGCCCTCGGAACTGTCGGGCTCGGTCCCGCCTCGCCTCCGAGCGTTCGCCCGGTGCCGAGTGGGCCCGGGCGGTCCCTGACCGTCGCGCCGGAAGGTCCTGGCCCGGCGGCCCCGATGACTCGCCGTGGCCCGCGACCACGACGGGGCAACAAGCCATCACCCGCCATCCCCGTCCACCGATCCGCACCGATCAATGCCGGTTTTGGCGTATTGACACCGGTGTCCAAGGGGTGCATGATGACGCTTCGTCTCGTCCCTCTCGAAGGACTCCCCTCCGTGGTCGATCCCGTGTCAATCGACCCAGATCTGGGCGGTTTTGTCACCCCGGCCCCCCGACGCGATCGCCACCGGGGCGGCGCGTCGTTGCCGAACCCCCCGACGACTATGTTCGGCCGGGCGGGCGTAGACGCCGACGTCGAGGCCCTGTTGCGTCGCGACGACGTGCGCCTGCTGACCCTGACCGGGCCGGGCGGCGTCGGTAAGACCAGCCTCGCCCTGACGGTCGCCGCCGTCGTCGCCGGCGAGTTCCGCGACGGCGCGGTCTTGGTCGACCTCGCTCCGGTCCACGACGCGACCCTGGTCTCCGTCGCCATTGCCCAGGCACTGGGTCTGCGCGAGATACCGGGCCAATCGCCGCGCGATGCCCTGGCTGCCGCGGTCGGGGACCGCCAGGTCCTGCTGGTCCTCGACAACCTGGAGCAGGTGATCGCCGCCGCGCCGGCCATCGCCACGCTGCTGGCGCACGGGCCGAACCTGACGGTGCTCGCCACCAGCCGCTCCCCCCTCAACGTGCGGGCGGAACATGGGTACCCGGTCGCTCCTCTCACCGTCCCCGGCCCGGACCACGCGCCGGTCGCGACCCTGGCCGCGAACCCGGCGGTCGCCCTCTTCGTCGAACGGGCCCGGGCGGCCGAGCCCGGGTTCTCGCTGACGGAGGACAACGCCGTCACGCTCGCGGAGATCTGCCGCCGCCTGGACGGGTTGCCGCTGGCGATCGAGTTGGCCGCCGCGCGGCTGAAGGTCCTGCCGTTGCCGGCCCTGCTGGCCCGGATCACGAACCGCCTCGCGTTGCTGACCACCGGCGCCCGGGACTCCCCCGAGCGGTTCCGGACGCTCCGGGCGACGATCGCCTGGAGCCACGATCTGCTTTCCGCGCCGGAACGGGCGCTGTTCCGGCGCCTCGGCGTCTTCGCCGGCGGCTTCACCCTCGCGACGGCGGAGGCCGTCGTGGCGGCCCCCGGTGTCCCGGGCATCGTTGTCCTGGAGGGCGTCGCGTCCCTGGTCGAACAGAGCCTGTTGGTCCGGCGGCCGGACCAGGGTGACGAGGCGCGGTTCGGGATGCTGGAGACGATCCGCGAGTATGCCCTGGAGCGGCTCGCCGAGAGCGGCGAAGACCCCGCCGTCCGCGGCGCCCACGCGGACGCCTTCCTCGACATCGCCGAGCGGGCCGAGTCCGGGTTCTTCGCTGGCGCCGACCTACCCTGGCTGGACACCCAAGAGATCGAACACGACAACATCCGGGCAGCCCTGACCTGGTGCCTCGACCACCGAGATGTCGAGCGGGCGCAGCGATTCGGCGCCCTGGGGCCATTCTGGTTCATCCGTGGCCACCTGACCGAGGGAAGGGCCTCGTGTGAACAGATCCTCGCCCTCGACACGGTCTCGGCTACCGCCGCGCGGGCGAAGGCGCTCTTCGGCGCCGGCCAGATCGCGCGGGGGCAAGGCGAGGTGGCCCGGGGAACCGTCCTCCATGAGGAAGCCCTGGCGATCCGGCGCGCGCTCGGCGACCAGGTGGGCGTGGCGACGTCCCTCTTCATGCTCGGGGACCTGGCGATCGAGGCGGCCGACGACGATCGGGCCACCGCGCTGCACACCGAGGCCCTGGCGCGCTGCCGGGAGGCCGGCGGGCTGGACTTCTGCGTCGCGGCCGCGCTCTGGCAGTTGGGCACCATCGCGGACCGGCGCGGTGACGAGGACGCGGCGATGGCCGCCTACACCGACTCCCTGACCCTGAGCCGGCGGACGGGGGGCCGCTGGATGGCGTCCTTCGTCCTCCTCAGCCTGGGTCAGGCAGCCTTCGCCCGCGGCGACTTCGCCCGGGCCATCGATCTCTACCGCGAGAGCGTCCTCTCCTGCTGGGAGATCGGCGACCGGTGGGCCCTGGCCTACGCGCTGGTCGGCCTCGCCGAGGCGGTGACGGCCGCGGGCGACCTCGAGCGAGCCGCCCGCTTCTTCGGCGCGGCCGAGGCCCTCCGCGAGGCGGGCAACATGCCGCTGATGCGGTTCACGTTGTCCAGCTACGAGACCGCCCTCGAAGCGATTCGGACGAACCTCAGCCAGGCACGGCGGGCGGGCTCCTGGGCCGCCGGGCGCACCTCGCCACTGGCCCGGATCATCCAAGACGTGATGGAGCTGACTCCGGACGCGCTCTCACCCACCTCGCCGGCCCCACCCGACTCGGCCTTCCCCGGCGGCCTGACGGAACGGGAGGTAGATGTCTTGCGGCTGCTCGCGACCGGCCTGCCGAACGCCGGGATCGCCGATCGCCTCTTCCTGAGCCGCCGGACCGTCGACGCCCACCTGCAACGCATCTATGCCAAGCTGGAGGTCAACTCCCGGTCGGCAGCCACCCGCGTCGCCCTGGACCACGGCCTGACCTGATCTGTCCCGGCTAGCCGGCAATCGACCGCCACACCGGGCCGTCGTCGCGGTCGACCTCGCGGGGACCACATTGCGGGGGAAGGATGGTCGCGCCCGCTGGTCATCTCCGGACATCACGTCGCGCCCCGAGCAGGTCAACGGGTCACGGCGATCATCCACTCTGGTCGGGTCAAGAACCCAGGAAGCGGAAGCGTCAGCCCGCGACGTGGCGCTCGGCATCGGCGGGGAGGGCCAGGCCGCGCTCGACCTCGGCGTAGGGTTGCGGCCCGATCTCGGCCCAGCCCTTCGTCACGGCATAGCGCAGGGCGGCCACCCGGTCATCGACCTGGAGCTTGCGCAGGACCGAGGTCATGTGGTTCTTGACGGTCTGCTCGGTGATGAAGAGGGCGTCACCGATCTCCTTGTTCGACTGGCCCATCACCAGGCAGTCCAACACCTCCAACTCGCGGGGCGACAACTGGATGTCGGGTTCGCCGTTCTCGCCCCGCCGCTCGCTGAGGGAGCGGAACTCGCCGAGGACCCGCCGGGCCAGTCCAGGGTTGGCCAGCACGGCCATCTGGAGCAGGTTCTCGCCCCGCAGCACGGCGTGGATCGCGTCCAAGATCGCGGCCGGTTCGGCGTCCTTGGTCAGGAACCCCGCCGCCCCGGCCCGGATCGCGGCGAAGAGGCGATCGTCGTCGACGTGCATCGAGAGGAACACGATCGCCACCGTCGGCCGCTGGCGGCGCAGGGCATTGGCGACCTGGAGCCCGGTCACACCGGGGAGCTGGACGTCCATCAGGATCAGGTCCGGCCGGTGGACATCGGCCTCGTGCAAGGCCTCGTGCCCGTTCGCGGCCTCGGCCACCACCTTCAGCCGCTGGTCTTGGTCGACGATCCGCGACAGCCCGACCCGGAAGAACGGATGGTCATCGACGATCATGATCCGGCGCTTGTACATCCCACAACCTCCAGCACCCACGTGGCCCACGGTCACGGCACGGGACGCGCTGACAGAGCCGACTCACTCCGACCAGCTTAGTGGCTTCTCTACTCCCATCGGGATCATCATACCAGACAATAGTCCGGACACCATGTATCCATGTGTCCTATATGAATCCTATGCCACCGGCTGACCATGGACAGTAAGTCAAGGATTCATGGCTCGCCCGGTTCAGCGGGTCGCCGCGGGGTGGTCATGGGAGGCAGCGCCGTGCATAATCCCGCGGAGTCGAGCCGGGACCTCGCCCGTGGGCTGGCAGGTCCGCCCACCTCGTGGGGCCGCTTGGCCGGTGTTGGAGATCCCGAATCCCGAACCAGAATGGATGTCCCATGCCCGAACCGGCCCCCCGCCCCGTGACGTCGTCGGACGGCGACCCGGCCACTCCCCGCACCGACCGCCAGCAGTCAGGCCAGCGGACGATCACCGTCCACCGCGTCGCCGTGACCGGGGTGGGGGCGATCACGTCACTGGGGGGCAGCGCGGCCGAGACCTGGCGCCGGGTCATCGCCGGCGAGACCGGCATCCGGACCCAGCCGCACCTGGACCCGGCCTCGTACCCCTGCACCCTGCTCGGCAACGTCGACGACGCCCAGATCCCGGCCCGGTTCCTGACCGGGAAGGCGGTCCGGACCACGTCCCGCTTCGCCCGCCTGTCGGTCGAGGCGGCGGGGGAGGCCCTGATCGACGCCGGCTTGATCGACGAGGGGGGCGATACCCTGCCCGGGATCGACCTCCTGCCCGGGGGTGCCCTGCTCGGCACCTGCGTCGGCGGCACCTACGACGACATGCTGCCGGCCTACGAGACGTTCCGCTCCCGGGGTCCCGGGCGCGTCCCGCCCCACCTCCACGTCATGTTTCCCCACAACCTGGCCGCCTACGCGATCCAGGCCCGGTTCGGTCTCGGCGGGCCCAGCTCGACGGTGGTCACGGCCTGTGCCACCGGCGCCCAGGCCATCGGCGACGCCTTCCACACGGTGAAGTTCGGCCGGGCGCCGGTGATGGTGGCCGGGGCGGTAGAGTCGGACAACCACCCCTTCTTCGTCGCCGGGTTCTCGGCGATGCGGGCCCTGGTCACCGACAGTAACGACCGGCCGGAGATGGCCAGCCGGCCGTTCGACGCATCGCGGGCCGGGTTCGTCCTCGGCGAGGGGGTGGGGATGGTGGTCCTGGAATCGTGGGACCACGCGGTGGCCCGGGGGGCCCGCGTCTACGCCGAGATCCTCGGCTTCGGATCCTCGAACGACGCCTACCACCCGATCGCTCCCCAGCCGGAGGGGGAGGGCGCGGCCCGGGCGATCCTGGCCTCCCTGGCCGATGCCGGACTGGCTCCGGACGCGATCGACCACGTCAATGCCCACGCCGCCTCGACCCCGGCCGGCGACCTGGCCGAGGCCAAGGCGATCGAGCGGGTCTACGGGGAGCGGGCGGCCCACCTGCCGGTCACTTCGGTCAAGGGCGCCGTCGGCCACTGCATGGGGGCGGCCGGGGCGATCGAGACAGTCGTCTCGATCCTATCGGTGGCCGAGCAGTGCGTCCCCCCGACCCGGAACTACCGGACCCCCGACCCCGAGATCCGCCTCGACATCGTCCACGGCGAGGCCCGGGCGGTGCCGATCGGGGCGATGGTGACCCACTCCTTCGGCCTCGGCGGCCAGAATGCCTGCCTGGTCATCGGCGCCGCCGGCGAGGGCGGGGACGACTGAGGGGACGGCGGGGGCCAGAATTTGGTCCGAGGTATCCGGATCGCGCCGGCGAACCGATCGCCCAAACGGCCTCCTCAGGCGACCGTGGCCTCGGGCACGAATTCCGACGCCGAGCCGGAGGCCGGCGACGGCGGCGCGAGCGGGGCCTGCAGGTAGGTTTCGTGGTCGTCCAGCACCGCGAGGAGGGCCTCGACCACCCGGGGGTCCCACTGGGCGCCCGCCCCATCCCGGAAGATTTGGGCGATCGCGGCGGGCTCCTTGGCGGCTTGGTAGGCGCGGTGGCTGTTCAGGGCGTCGAAGGCGTCTGCCACCCCGACGACCCGGGCCCCGAACGGGATCGCCTCCCCGGCTAGCCCATCGGGATACCCCATGCCGTCCCAGCGCTCGTGGTGCGATCGGACGAACTGGTGCTCCTGGCCAAAGGCCGAGAACTTGGCGATCACCTCCGCCCCATCGGAAGCGTGGCGCCGTACCTCGACCCGCTCGGCGGCGTTCAGGGCACCGGCCTTATTGAGGATGCCGGGGTCGATGACGACCTTACCGAGGTCGTGGACGCGGCCCGCCCGTCCGATGGTGTCGGCCTCCTCGGCAGTCAGGCCCAGCCGGATGGCCAGGAGCCGGGCGATGATCCCCACCCGTTCCGAATGACCGGCCGTGTAGGGGTCGCGCAGTTCCAACAGGCCGACCAGGTGGGCCAGGGCGTCGTAGGCGTCCGACTGGAGTTGGTTCGCCCGCCGCAACGATTGCTGGACGAAATAGACGGGGATGACGAGCATCACCAGCGCCCAGGGAAAGGTCGCCGCGAGCAGGGCCGCGACGACGCCGATCCCATAGATGGCGGCCTCGGTCACGCCGTCCCGGCCGACGTGCATACGCCAGACCCGCCACGGCGACGCGCCGACCTGGAGGGCGACCGCCCCGCTGACCAGGGTGAAGTTGACCAGATACAGCACCAGGACGGCCGCCACGACGGCCGCGACCGACCCAATCCGATCGATCTCCGGCCCCGGGATCGCTCCGGAGCGTAAAGCGTGGAAGCACAACGCGGCGGCAGTCACATAGCAGGCCGTCTGTCCGGCGTTGAAGAGGACTTCCCCCGGCTCGACCCGCTTCCGCACGAGGCGGCCGGCGAGGGCGCACCCATAGGCGATCACCCCGGCAGCCCCGACCGGCACGATCAGGACCAGGGCCAGGTAGGCGGCACCGACCAGGGTGACCCGCGTCTGGTGCCGGAGGCTGATGGGAAAGACCACCGCGACGACCGCCAGGCAGGCGAGCACCACGGTCGCGAACCACATGTCCCCCGGCATCCGTGCCGGGTCGGCGATGGCCGCCGCGGCCGCCACCGCCGGACCGGCCACGCTCACCGCGATGAGGTAGGGGCGAATCTTGTCGTCATCACCCGGACGTGACGAGCCGCGCCTCAGGCGAACCATATCGGCCGTCGCATCGTTATCCGGTCACCGTCAGGGAGATCCACCCGTTCGTCTGGCCGTCGGTCGAGAACGTCGCGGCGGGACCGATCACCTCGACCAGGACTGGCAATCTCTCCGATGCGGGCACTCGAACCGACACGTCGAAGGACCCCGGGGCGATCCGCTTGCCGCGCGCCTCGACGAAGCTGACCGTCTCGCCGTACCCGAACCCGGGATCGGTCGAGACGAGTTCGTACGGGGTCCCGGCCGGGATCGTGATCACGACCTCCGAGGGACCGGTCGCACTGTCCAGGATCGCCGTGGGACTCGCCAGGATGATGTTGTAGGTGACGCCATCGATTTTCACCACCGGGTCGACCCGGCACCACTCGAGCTCGGCCGAGCCCGCGCGTGCCCCGCCCAGTACCAGCACGACCGCCATGATGGCCGCCATACACGCGCGTCGGGTCAAGCCGGTCATGGTGACGTGTACCGCGGTTACGTTCATCCCGTATTTCTCCCTGACGATCGAACGATGTCGTGAGATCGGCTCTCCAGCAGCCCCTGTCCGGTCGCGAGCCCCGCGCCGGTGGCCCTCGGACCACGTCCGTGGGCCGCCCCGCGAGGGAGGGACTCGGGGTGATGGAGAGCGTAGATACGCCGGCGGGACGGCCTTCCCTTCCCTCCGTGGGCCATCACGCCCGCCCAGCCCGCGGGAGCGACGTACCAGTATGATCGCTCCCGCCAGGCGCCGGACGGTGCGTCACCTCGTACCGCGGGGCTGCTGACTATCCTACCTTAGTCACGATTGCGGGGCGATACCGATCAAGTTCCGCACCGGTGGCCATTGGCCCCCCGCGGATCCCGCCGGACGGACCGCCTGGCGACCCGATCATGCTAGCCAGCGGTGGCCGGCGACCGTAGGGCGCTCGCCGTCCCGGGCGCACCACCCGGGACATCAGGAACGTACCCGGTCGGCTATGCTGCCGCAGCGCCGCGCCCGTGACGTCGCGACGACGCATGCGCCCGGGCGCGGACGGCGGCCCGGCCAGACGGAGGTCCCCATGTACGACCGCACGCGCGCCTTCCTCACCGGCATGGGTCTCCCCTCCGGCGACGACCACGCCCACCCGGTCTCCCCGGCCCGGTTCCCGGACGGTGGCCAGTACCGGGTCGAGATCCCCTCGGTCGAAGGACCGGCCGCGCTGCGGGCCGTCTTCGACGCCGCCGACGCCTACGATGTCCCCGTCCACCGCGTCAGCCAGGGCAGCGGGGTGATGCTGCTGACCGACGACGAATTGGACGAGATGGCCCGGCTGGCCGCGACCCGGGGCATCGAGGTCAGCCTGTTCGTCGGGCCCCGGGCCGGGTGGGACACCGGGGCGATGGCCTACAGCGCCGCCGGCCGCGTCATCGGACCCAAGGTGCGGGGGATGGACCAACTCCTCCACGCCGTCGAAGACGTACGCCGGGCGTGCGAGCACGGCATCACCAGCGTGCTGGTCACCGACGAGGGGCTGCTCTCGGTGTTGGGCGAGATGCGGGCGGCCGGTGAGCTGCCAGCAGAATTGGTCCTGAAAGGCTCGGTGATGCTTGGTGCCAGCAACCCGGCCTCGATCCGGCTCCTGGAACGCCTCGGCCTGACCACCTTCAATGTCCCGACCGACCTGAGCCTGGCCCACCTGGCGGCGATCCGGGCGGCGACCACGATGCCGCTCGACATCTACATCGAGTCCCCGGACGACATCGGCGGCTTCATCCGCCACTACGAGATCGCCGACATCATCCGGGTCTCCTCACCGGTCTACGTCAAGTTCGGCCTCCGCAACGCCCCCAATATCTACCCCAGCGGCACCCACCTCGAAGCGACCGCCATCGCCCTGACCCGGGAGCGTCTCCGCCGCGCCAAGATCGCCCTCGACCTCCTCCGGCGCCTGGACCCCGACGCCGTGATGTCGCCCCTTCCGACCCCCGCGGGCGCCCGGTAGCGACACCGATCGGCTCGATGGTCCGGGACGGCACGGGCCGGGCAGAGGTGCGCGGCGCACCCCTGCCCGGCCCGTCGCGTCTCAGCCCAAGGTCGGCAACCGGAGACTATCCGGCGGCGTTCCCTCGAAGCTCGATATAGGTCGTCACTTGGTCTGGCGTCAGGGTCGTCGCGGTGACCAGGTGCGCACCCAGGTGGACGGCGGCCAGCTGACCTTCCAACCGGCCAAGCTCCGCCACGCGA
>JBBJOE010000265.1:0-4615 GCA_037721765.1 Thermomicrobiales bacterium | reverse complement strand
TCGCCCCGTCCCCACCGACGACCATGCCCGATGCCCGGGGCCGCTTCGGCATCTTCGGCGGGGCCTATGCGCCCGAGACCCTGATGCCCGCCCTCGACGAACTGCGCGAGGCCTATGCCGCCTGCCAGCGGGACCCCGCGTTCCAGGCCGAACTCGACGCCCTGGCCCGCGACTACGTCGGCCGCGAGACGCCGCTCTACTTCGCCGCGGGGCTGACGGCCCACGCCGGTGGCGCCCGCATCTTCCTCAAGCGGGAGGATCTGGCCCACACCGGCGCCCACAAGATCAACAACGCCCTCGGCCAGGGCCTCCTCGCCAAGAGGATGGGCAAGAGGCGAGTCATCGCCGAGACGGGCGCCGGCCAACACGGCGTCGCCACGGCCACCGTCTGCGCCAAGTTGGGGATGGACTGCGTCGTCTACATGGGCGAGGTGGACATCGCCCGCCAGGCGCCGAACGTGGCCCGGATGCGTCTCCTCGGGGCCGAGGTCCGGCCGGTCAGCTCCGGTTCCCGGACCCTCAAGGACGCGACCAACGAGGCGATCCGGGACTGGGTCACCAACGTTCGCGACACCTTCTACATCATCGGCTCAGTGGTCGGCATGCACCCCTACCCGATGATGGTCCGCGACTTCCAATCGGTCATTGGCGAGGAGACCCGGCGACAGGCCCTCGAAGCCGGCCAGATCGGCCGCCTGCCAGACGTCATCGTCGCCTGCGTCGGTGGCGGCTCCAACGCGATGGGGATCTTTTACCCATTCCTCTCCGACGAGTCGGTCGAATTGGTCGGGGTCGAGGCCGCCGGGCACGGCATCGACTCGGGGCAGCACGCGGCGACCCTGGTCGCCGGCCGGGTCGGCGTCCTGCACGGCTCGATGTCCTACCTGCTCCAGGACGACGCCGGTCAAGTCATCGAGGCCCACTCGATCTCGGCCGGCCTCGACTACCCCGGCGTCGGGCCGGAGCATGCCCACCTGAAGGACTCCGGCCGCGCCACCTACGTCGCCATCACCGACGCCGAGGCCCTGGACGCCCTCCAACTCCTCTGCCGGACCGAGGGCATCATCCCGGCCCTAGAGACGGCTCACGCGGTCGCCCACGCCGTCCGGATCGCGGCCGGGCGACCGGCCGACCAGGCCATCGTCGTCTGCCTCTCCGGCCGGGGCGACAAGGACCTCGACACCGTGATCGATGCCCTCGGCATGAATCGATGACGGCGACGACCACGCTCCCCACGATGACGGACGCGCCCGCCGCCCCGGAGCCGAGCCGGATCGCCGCCGCCTTCGCCGCCGCCGGGGCGGCGGGCCGGACCGCCCTGATCCCGTTCCTGACGGGTGGCTACCCCGACATGGCCACGGTCGAGGCGACGGTGCCCGCGCTGGTCCGGGGCGGTGCCGACCTGGTCGAGATCGGCGTGCCCTTCTCCGACCCCCTGGCCGACGGGACGACGGTCCAGCGGACCAGTCAGGCCGCGCTGGCCAACGGGACGCGCTTCGTCGATTGCCTGGACTTGGTCGCCCGCCTGCGCCGGGACCAGGGCCTGACCGTGGCGATCATCCTGATGGGCTACTACAACCCGATCCTCCACTATGGTCTCGAACGGGCCGCCGCCGATGCCGCGGCCGCCGGCGTCGACGGCTTCATCGTCCCCGACCTGCCGGCCGAAGAGAGCGACGAGTTCCTCGTCGCCTGCCGTGCCCACGGGCGAGATCTGATCTTCCTCGTCGCCCCGACCAGCACCCCCGATCGACTGGCGGAGATCGGGCGTCGTGCCAGCGGCTTCATCTATTGCGTCTCGCTGACCGGCGTCACCGGCGCCCGGGCCTCCCTCTCCGATGACCTGCCGGCCTACCTTGACCGGGTGCGGGCGGCGAGCGACTTGCCCCGCGCCGTCGGATTCGGCATCTCGACCCGGGACCACGTCGAGACCGTCGGCCGGCACGCCGAGGGCGCGGTGGTCGCCAGCGCCCTGCTCAACCACCTCGCGGACCTGCCGCCCGCCGAGCAGCCGGCCGCGGCCGAAGCCTTCGTGCGGTCCCTGCGCGGCTGACCGGTGCTCCGCGTCGGCCTGGAGCACGTTGTCCGAGACGGCATCCCCGGGCTCCAAGGAGCCCGGGTCGGTCTGGTGACCAACCACTCTGGCCGGGACCGGGCCGGCCAGGCAGGTCCCGATCTCCTCGTACGATCTGATTCGGTCACCCTGGTGTCCCTGTTTGCCCCGGAACATGGGCTCCGGGGCGAGGCGGCAGCGGGAGAAGCGGTCCCACCGGGCCGAGACCCGAGCACGGGCTTGCCCGTCCATAGCCTCTACGGAGAGCGGCGGGAGCCGGTCCCTGAGGACCTCCGGGGTCTCGATGCCCTGCTCTTCGACATCCAGGACATCGGGGTCCGCTACGCGACGTACGCCTCGACACTGGTCGGGTGCATGCGGGCCTGCGCCCTGGCCGGGTTGCCGCTGGTCGTCCTCGACCGGCCCAACCCGTTCGGCGGCCACCGGATCCGCGGCCCACTGCCCGAACCCGGCTCGATGTCGTTCGTCGCCGCCATCCCGACGCCGTTCCTACATGGCCTGACGATGGCCGAGGTGGCCCGCTGTTGCCGAGACCGGTTCGGGCTGGACCTCGATCTCCGGTGGGTGCCGATGACCGGCTGGGACCGATCCAGCACTGTCCGGGACGCCGCGTGGCCATGGACGCCGCCGTCACCGAACCTCCCGACCCCGGCCTCATTGGCCCTCTATCCCGGGACCTGTCTGATCGAAGGGACGGCCCTCTCCGAGGGACGTGGCACCGCGTCGCCGTTTGAAGTCGTCGGGGCTCCCTGGGTGGATGCGTCTCGCCTGCGACGGGACCTCGATAGCCGCGGATTGCCGGGTGTCGCCTTCTCGGAGACATGGTTCACGCCCCGGTCCGGCAAGCACGTGGGGGTGCCCTGCGGCGGGGTCCAGATCCATGCGATCCGGGACGATGTCCCCGACGCCCCCCTCCTTGGCCTTCACCTCCTCGCGGCCTGCCGGCGCCTGTGGCCCGAGGAGACGCGCTGGGTCGATGGTGAGGACGGACGCCCATGGATCAACGCCCTCTGCGCCGGGACACGGGTCCGCCTGGCAATGGACTCGGGGGTCCCTCCTGGCGACATCGCGGCCGGGTGGCGCGACGACGAGCGCCGTTTCGAGACAGAGCGACACCCCTGGCTCCTTTACCTCTGACGACCCAAACGGCGTCGTCGCTGCCCCGGCCCGCGAAGTAGGATAGGATTCCCGGGCCGCAGCCACCCGCCGGTCACGCTCCCGCCGGGATCGTGCTTGGTAACGAGGCCCGAACGCCGCGCTGACGCCGACGGAGAGCTACGCATGACCGCGGACCACCGCCCAATCGCCTGTCGCGGCATCCGCGGCGCGACGACTTCCCCGACCAACACCTCGGAGGACATCCTCGAGGTCACGACCGAGATGATCTGGGTCCTGACCCGGCTCAACGACCTCGTGCCCGAGGACATCGCCAGCGTGATCTTCACCACCACGCCGGACCTGACCGCAACCTTCCCGGCCCTGGCCGCGCGCGAGGTCGGCTGGACCGAAGTGCCGCTGATCTGCGGCCACGAGATGGCGGTCCCCGGGGCCCTGACCCAGGCGGTCCGGGTACTGCTCCACGTCAACACCGCCCGCACGGCCGCCGAGATCCGTCACGTCTATCTCCACGGGGCGCGGCAACTCCGGCCCGAGTGGGCCATCTCCGAGGAGGAGTTGGCCCGGGTGATGGGCGATCGCCTGGCCACGACGGCGGACTAACCCCGGACCGGCGTGACGTCCGGACGCCCCGCGCGACCTATCCTACGAAAGAGGACCATCCCAATGATCGTGATCATGAGTCGTGGCGCCTCGCGCCAGGAGATCGACGACATCGTTAGCCGTGTCGAGGCCCTGGGCTTGGGCTGCCACGTCAGCGACGGTGAGGAGCGGGTGATCATCGGGGTCGTCGGGACGCCGATGCCGCCGGAGATGGACGACATGCTCCAGGTCCACGCCGGGGTCGAGTCCGTCGTCCGGGTCACCAAGCGGTTCAAGCTGACGGGCTGGGACTTCCATCCCCAGAAGACGATCATCCGGGTCGGGGACGTGACGATCGGTGGCGACGAGGTGACGGTCATTGCCGGACCGTGCTCGGTCGAGAACGAGGAGCAGACGATCTCGACGGCGAAGGCGGTCAAGGCCGCCGGGGCCCACCTGCTCCGGGGCGGCGCCTACAAGCCCCGGACCTCACCCTACGAGTTCCGCGGCCTAGGAGAGCGGGGGCTCCAGATCCTGGCCCAGGCCCGGGCCGAGACCGGGCTCCCGATCATCACCGAGGTGATGACCCCGGCCGACATCGACGCCGTGGCCGCCTACACCGACGTCTTCCAGATCGGGGCCCGGAACTGCCAGAATTACCTCCTCCTGGAGGAGGTCGGCAAGGCGGGCAAGCCGGTGATGCTGAAGCGCGGCCTGAGTCTCCAACTGGAAGAGTGGCTGCTGGCGGCCGAGTACGTGATGGCCCAGGGGAACCCCAGCGTCATCCTCTGCGAACGTGGCATCCGGACCTTCGAGCCCTCCACCCGGAACACGCTCGACGTC
>JBBJOE010000264.1:0-4622 GCA_037721765.1 Thermomicrobiales bacterium | reverse complement strand
CGACCGGCAGCCATGATGTCGTCTTCGAGAACGTCTTCGTGCCGGCCGAGGCCCGCCTGCCCGACTCCGCCAACCCGCCCGGCCGGGCGACCTCCGGCTGGAACCTGCTCGGCAGCGCGGTCTACCTCGGGATCGCCGAGGCGGCCCGCGATTTCACGGTCCGGTACGCCCGCGAGCGCCGCCCGACCGCCGTCGGCGGCCCGATCGCCGAGATCCCCTCGGTCCAGCACCGCGTCGCCCGAATGGAGATCCTGCTCTTCCAGGCCCGCGCCGCCCTCTACGCCGCGGCCGAGACCCACGCCACCTACCCCGAACACCGCGAGGCCCTGGGCTGGCAACTCGCCGCCGCCAAGTACACCGTCACCAACCACGCCATCGCCGTCACCGACATGGCCCTGCGGGTGGTCGGGTCGAGTGGTCTCCAGAAGCAGTACTCGCTGGAGCGCTACTTCCGCGATGTCCGGGCCGGCCTGGGCAACCCCCCGATCGACGACGTGGCCCTGACCCTGATCGGCAAGGCCGCCCTCGGCCTCTGACGCTCGCCCCGTGGCCATGTCCATGGCCAGACCAAAGCGCCGGGCCGCCTCGCTTGCGGGCCATCGGCCCACGTTCGTCCTGCGACTGGGCACGACCCGGGGTAGGGGAGGGCCCCGTGCCTTCCCGAGTCCAGGACGACCCACGCCGGCGCTGCCCGCGCCCTCGCCGGCCACATGCGCACCGATGTCGGTGTTTGTCCGCCCCGACGACTCTTGCCCCCCCGCCACCGATGCTTCGCACCACATGCCGGTTTCGGCGACCTCGTCATGGGCACGTCTCGAGGATAGGACGCCGCGGCATCGCGCCGGGGTGTCCTGGCCCATTCGGACGGCGCGGACGGGACCGATTTCGTCACACCTTAACGTCGAAACGGGTTGAAGTCTGGGACGCGATGAGATACACTTATGCCAATGTGAGCATATGATGATATGCGACGTCGAGTACCCAGCCCAGGAGTCCACCATGAAGACCATCCGCACCCTCTTCCGCCGCCCGGCCCCAGCCACCTCTCGCTTCGACCGCTACTACGGCGAGGTCCTCCGCGCCGGCGCCGGCTACCCGACCGCCGACGAGGCCCGCCGCGACATGCAGCGCCACACCACCGCCACCCAGCCCTTCGGCTGGTACCGCTAACCACGCTTCTCCGCCTCCGGACCGGGCTCCAGGCCGGTCCGGTCCAAGTCCTTCCCGGCTTGGGCCCTGTCGCCCGGAGTTGGTGATCCCGAGCCGGCCAGTCCGGCCACCGGCGACCCCAGTCGCGATCGCCGCCGGTACCGATGTCCGACCGATGCCGGCCGCCCTGCCCGGGCTGGTCGGCATCGCCCGTTTTCGCCCCTGATGACCGGTCATCTCTCCGGGACATCGCCACTCCCCGGCGGCCTCCCGGCTAACTCGGGCTGGGGATCGCCTCGGCGGCGGGGTCCGGGGCCGTCTCGTCCGGCTCCCCACCCGCCCCGGGTCCCGAACCGTCGTTCCCACCCGGCCCCGCCGCCAGCCACCCCGCCACCAGCGACGGCGTGACCTGCGTCGTCAGCAACTCCCGGAACCGGTCGAGCCGGGTGGCCTGGTCGGGGTCATCCCGGTCGAGCCAGCGACCGAGCAGGTCGCGCCCGGCGTGGTAGGTGAAGACGTAGCTCCGCCAGGTCGGGTCGGCGATGAATCGCAGCGACTGCCGCGCCTCGGCCTCGTCGCGCAGGCCGTAGCGCATGATGTAGGCGACGGCCTCGTCCTCGCCCGCCCCCTCCCCATGCAGGAGCAGGGCGGCATTGGCGTTTACCGCCCGCAGGGCTCGTCCGGCGGCGTCGAGGCGTGCCTCCCGCGCCGGGTCTCCCGTGATCCCGGCCCGGGGATAGAGCGTCTCGGCCTGCCAGGCGTACAGCTCCCCGCCCGGGAAGACCACGGTCTCGGCCAGGGTCGCGATCCCCTCCGAGATCACCGCCTGCGGTGTGCTGATCAACTGCACGGCGTGCTCGTCCCAGCCCCGCTGGCGGTACAGGTGCCATTCTTTTAGCCCGTGCTCGGTGTGGTGGCCGGGGTAGGCCTCGTGGCAGACCAGGCCAGTCAGGCCGTTGGCCCGGATCGGCAGGTCGGTATTCAGTTCGACCCGTGACCGCGTCTCGCCCAGGAACCAGTTGTACCCGCTCCAGGGTTGGCCGTTGACCAGGGCGAACTGGACATCCTCGCCCACCGGCAGGTCGACGAAGGCCAGCGTCCGGCGCCGGATCTCCGGCACGATCACGTCGAGCAGGCCCATCGCCACGTCGGGCGAGACCGTGAATCCATCCCGCCAGGCGGCCATCCGGGCCGGGATCGGCCCCGTCCCCGGCAGGGCGTCGTCGATGGCGGCGATGGCGGCGTCGAACTCGGCCTCGGGGGTGTGGGTCGCCTCGATGTCAAATCGCCCCCGCACCTCCGCGCCGTAGTCGATCGCCTCGCCCGCCAGCGACCGGCAGACCTCGACCATCGCCCCGGCCTGCGCGGCGAGGTAGCCGCGGCGCCGCTCCGGGTAGTCCGCCGTCATCACCTGCTCGGCCAGGGCCCGGGCCTGCTCCAGCAGCCCGAGAGGGGTCGCGGGTTCGGCGTCGCCCAGCCGGTCTGCCTCGCGCGGCGGCCCCGTGTAGGCGTCGATGAACCCCGGCACCAGGCGGTCGATGCCGTGGGCCAGGGCGAGATAGTCGTGGGTGATCGGGTCGAGGGTCACGTCAACGCTCCGTCATCTGGGATAGTCACCGGGACGATCCGCGAGAGAACCACGATACTCGTCCTCCGCGTGATGCGTCCGCGCGAGCACATGCTCCCGGACGCTATCGCAGGAGGCGTTCCGCTCACCAGCGCCTATACTCGGGCCGATCATCGGGCGAGATCACGCGACGCCTCACGCCGATCGAGCACACCGGCCATGAATTGTGGAGAGGGATCTGCCTTGATCGGACACCAACGACTGCGGCAACGGGTCTCGGTATGGTGGTACGACCTCCAAGACAGCCTCTGGTTCGTGCCCACGATCCTGACCGTCTGCGCGGCGCTCTTGGCCCTGGGGATGATCCGGGTCGATGAAGCCATCCGGCTGGACGAGCGGCAGCGCTTTTCGATCGCCCACACCTGGGCCTTCGGTGGTGGGGCCGAGGGGGCGCGAGGTGTCCTGACATCGATCTCGGGCACGATGATCACCGTCATCGGCGTCGTGTTCTCCCTGACCGTGGTCTCGCTGCAACTGGCTTCGAGCCAGTTCACGCCACGCGTGTTGCGCACCTTCACGGGCGACCGGGGCAACCAGCTCGTCCTCGGGGTCTTCATCAGTACCTTCACCTATTCGCTCCTGGTCCTACGATCGATCCGGTCCGAGAGCGAATCCGGCGAATCGTTCGTGCCGGCGATCTCGGTCACGGTGGCGATCGTCATGGCCATGATCAGCGTCGGCTTCCTGATCTATTACATCCACCACATCACGCGGTCGATCCAGGCCGGGGTGATCATCGATCGGGCCAAGACGGACACCCTGGCGATCTTGAACGAGGTCTTTCCGGCGGAGGACGACGGCTCACGCTCCGAGCCGCCACCATTGCCGGAGGCGCTCGCCTATCAGGTCCGCATGGGATCCGGTGGCTATGTGCAACGTATCACCGTGGACGTGTTGAAAGGCCTGGCGACCGATGACGAGACCGGGATCGACCACCTGGTGGTGCGCATCCATACGCCCGTTGGCGGCTTCCTGATGCCGGATGCCCCGCTGGCCTCCATTTGGCCCGCCTCGGCGGGACGGGCTGTCGAGGAGCAGATCCGCGCCGCCGTTGCCGTGGGGATGGAACGGACACTGCAGACCGACATCGACCTGGGCGTCCGGCAATTGGCGGACATCGCGCTGAAGTCCCTGTCTCCCGGCATCAACGACCCGACCACGGCAACCATGTGCGTCGATCGGATGGGTGAGGTACTGGTCGAGGTCGGACGGCGGCCGGACCGTTCGGTGATCCGGTGTGGCCCCCGGGGCCAGGGGGTGGTCATCGTGCCCGGCCCGACGTTCGAGAGCCTGACGACCGTGGCCTTCGACCAAATCCGGCACTATGGGGCGGCGGATGTGACGATGATGGCACACCTGATGACCACGCTGCGGCGAGTCATGGAGAACGTGCCGCCGGGGCGCCACGACACGCTGATCGCCCAGGCCCGGCTCGGTTTACAGGCCGCCCGGGAGGGGATCACCCTGCCGGAGGACGTGGCCCGGGTCGAGCGGGCCGCGGCCTGGCTCGACGACGCTTCCCCAATCTCACCAGACGGCCTCGTCAGGGCCAATTCGGCGGCCTGACTCCGGTGCCGGGCGGAAACGCTCCCCCGGCGCCGGGCAGCGGGCCGGTCAGGCGCCACCCGGAGCACGAGACGGGCCGGTCAGGCGCCGCCGAAGCCGCAGGGCGGATCGGCCGGCGCGAAGAGGTCCGGGCCGGGCGCGGCGGGGTCGAGCGGCGTCAGTCTCACCGAAATGGCCTGGCCGCCGTCCGGCAGCGTCACGATCCCCGCCCTCCCCACGCTCACGACGGTGGTCAGGGGCGGGACGCCACTCGCGGGCGCACCGCCCGCGACGAGGGTGA
>JBBJOE010000263.1:0-4624 GCA_037721765.1 Thermomicrobiales bacterium | reverse complement strand
GGACCTCGTCGTCGCCCTCATCGGCCTGGCCGGGGACGCGGTCGACTGGCCGCCCGACCTGCTCGAGAGTGACAACGCCGACACGATCCTGGCCCTCAACAACGTCGGGGGAGTCAGCCTCGGGGGTGCCAGCGCCACGGACATGCCCGGCGCCTGGCGAGCCGCCGCAACCCTGGGCATCTGGACGGCGCTCTTCCTGACGGAGGCCCTCGTCATCTTCCATCGCCGCGACGTGACCAGCGGATAGGCGACGCGCCCGGTCGGTCTCGGCCAGGTCGCGATCAGTGGACCTCCAGCGCGTCGTCGTCCATGGTCAGGGCGTCGGAGGGATCGGGGCCCAGCGCGTCGGTGGTGTCACCCTCGTCGCCGGCCGGGACGTCGCTCCCGCCGCCGATCCGGCCGGCACGCCGGCCGAGGCACCACAACGTTTGCCTGGCGGGGTGCACGGCCCCCGCCTCCCCGTGAGATCCGGGGAACCAGGGGTCGCGACCGATCGGACGCGCCGATCGTGAGCGCCGGAGGATATTCATGTCGCCATGGTGGTGCCGCTGGCAGCGGAGCGTGTTAACCTCGCGTGAACGGTGCGGTGTCCCGGGTCGTTCGACCGCCGGTCGCGGGCGCGACGCGGGGAGATGGGACGCGGTGTCGATCGGGACGTGACGGTCCGGTGCCGCGCATCGGCCATCGTCCCGACACCGGTGGGGACGGGCTCGCCGGTGCCCATCGATCGGCCGTGAGGTGACGCACCACCAGGGAGGTCCCGCGTGACCGGCTCGACTCCGCGGACCACGGACCGCCGGCGACCGCTCAAGGTGGGGGTCTTCTTGCCGATCGTCGAGCGGCAGATGGACGGCGGCAGTGCCCGGGGCCGCGACGTGCTGGACATGGCCCGGGCGGCGGAGGCGGTCGGGTTCGACTCGGTCTGGCTCCCCGACCATCTCCTGTTCCGGCACCGAGGAGAGGCGGCCCAGGGCGCCTGGGAGTGCTGGACCCTACTCGGGGCCCTGGCGGCCACGACGACCCGGGTCGAGATCGGGCCGCTGGTCACCTGCACGGCCTGGCGTGAGCCCGCCCTGCTCGCCAAGATGGCCGACACCGTCGACGAGCTGTGCGACGGCCGCCTGGTCCTCGGCCTCGGAGCGGGCTGGCACGAGCCCGAGTTTGTTGCCTTCGGGTACCCATTCGAGAAGGTCGTCGGTCGGTTCGAGGATGCCCTGGCGATCATCCTGCCCCTGCTGCGGGAGGGGAGAGTCGACCACGCGGGGCCGTACTACGCGGCCCGGGACTGCGAGTTGCTGCCGCACGGGCCCCGGACGGGACGGGGAGGTCCGCCGATCCTGATCGGCGCCCTGGGGACCGGCCCCCGCATGCTGCGGCTGATGGCCCGCCACGCCGACCTCTGGAACGCCTGGCTGACGTGGGGCGAGAGCGACCCGGCGGCGATCCCGCCCCTGCGCGACCTGGTCGATGATGCCTGCCGCGACGCCGGCCGCGACCCGGCCAGCCTGGGCCGGACCGTCGCCATGCTGGTCGAGGTCCCCGGCCAGCGAGCCCGCCTCACCCGGACCTCACCGACCGGCGGTGGCGAGCCGCTCGGTGGTACGCCAGAACAGATCGCCGACGCCCTGCGCGGCTTCGCCCGGGAAGGGATCGGTCACGTCCAGTGCATCCTGGCGCCGAACAGCCGGGCCGGCATCGAGGCGATGGCGCCGGTGTTGGAGATCCTGGACCGGGACGGGGCGTGAACACTCGACTGCATGCCGTGGGAGAAGGATCGGCTCCCTGGCCAGATCGAAAACGTGCCGTGCTGAGCGGTGTCAAGGTCGAGCGCGGCGCGTCTCATCCTCGCGCCGCCGTCCCGCGCCGAGCGGTTGATGCCGCTCCCGTTCCTCATGCCACCCCAACCGCGGGAGTTAACCAGTCGGTTCCGATCGCGCCACGTCCAGGTCCGACCGCGACGCGGCGTACATCGCGATGCCTTCGGACGTGTCCCCCTTCCGGACGTACCCGCGAAGGGTTCCCCCGTAGCGCATCCCGTCAGTCATCATGACCCGAGCGGATGCCGCGTCGCGGGGATAGCCATTCGCTTCGATCCGGTGTAAACCGAGCCTGTCGAACCCGAACGTGATGACCCGGCGAGTCGCCTCGGACATGAATCCCCGGTTCCAGGACGGGATACCGAGCCAATACCCGAGTTCCCCGCGCCGGTGCCGATCCGTGACGCCCAGGGCGATTGACCCCAGCGACGACCCGTTGTCGTTTCGGGTGATGGCCCGGCGAAAGGCGTGTTCAGCTTCGGCGATCTCCCGCATCGTCGCGGTCCATGCCAGAGCCGCGCCTTCGGGATAGGGGTAGGGAATGTTCAGGGTGGTCGCGGCGATGTCTGGTGTCGAGAGCGGGGCCTGGATGGCGTCGGCATCGGCGGGGGTGAAGGGGCGCGGCAGCAGGCGCTCGGTTCGCAACTCGGGGATCGCGCCCATGCCGAACTCCCGCTCACCGGTCGCCCCGGTGTCACGCCCCGACCCGTCCCCACGCCGATGAGAAGGTCGTCCTCCGCCACGTTTCCTCCACCGGTGCCGAGACCGAGCCCCGGCGTCGCCATAACGATCGCGGGTCAGCCACCGTCCGGGCGAAATGGCGGCAGACTCTGCGGCGCGAGCTGGTCGACGGTCCGGTCCGCCCAGTCGCCCTTCGGCATGTTTGGCCACATCCGCTCGGCCCCGGCCTGGAGGTCGCGGGCGACCTGGGCGATGTCGATCGTCGGGATGTCGCGGTCCCGCATCACGATCTCGCCGTCGATGACCACCGTCGAGAGGTCCTCGGCCTGGGCGCTGTAGACGATGTTCTTGACCGGGTCTCGCAGCGGCGTCATCGTCAGGCTCTCGCCCTCCCAGATCAGCAGGTCGGCCTTGGCGCCCGGGGCGATCCGGCCCAGGTCGTCGCGGCCCAGGGCCCTGGCCCCGCCAAGGGTGGCGGCGTCGAAGACATCGGCGGCGGTGGCGACCTCTGTCCGGCGATCGACCACCTTGCTGAGCACCGCCGCCCAGCGCAGCGCCTCGATCATGCTCTGGGGGCAGGTGTCGGTGGCCAGGGTCATGTTCACGCCGCGCTCGAGATAGCGGGCAAAGCTCTCCATCGCGATGCCGCGCCGGGCGAAGACCCAGACCGCATGGGCGACGCTGGTGCCGGTCCCGGCCAGGATCGCCAGGTCGTCGCCGTGGTAGTTGGCCCAGCTCCCCCCGGCCGGGATGATGGCGTGACCGAGGATCACGTCCGGACCGAGGAACCCGATCTCGTCGAGCCATTCGATCGGGGACTTGCCGTGCCGGCGGGTCATCTCGTGAAACTCGTTGACCGACTGGGAAGCGTGCAGGGCCAGGGGCACGCCCATGCTCGTCGCGGCGTCCCGCGAGGCGCGCAGCAGGGCCTCGGTGCAGGTGTCGACCTGGGAGGGGGTCAGAAATCCCTTGATCCGGCCCTTGGCCCGGCCGTCGACCCGCTCGACGAAGGCGATCGCGTCCCGTAGGCCGCGCTCCCCGGCCGCCTCGTCCCACTCGTAGCTGACCGTCTTGCCGTCCCCCGTGTACCATCGGCCGGAGCGATAGCCCTGGCCGACGTAGGCGCGCAGGCCAACCCGCTCGGCTTCGGCCACCACGTCGTCGCCGAACGAGCCGATCTCCATCACCGTGGTCGTGCCGGTCCGCAGCAGTTCGGCCATGCTGAACCTGATGCAGGCCCGGAAGGCATCTTCGTCGGCGGCCGCGCTCCGGGCCGGCAGGAACTCGAACAGACCGGAGAGGAAGAACTGGCGACTGCCCCGATCCTCGACGAAGCTCTTGTCGAGGGGCGACTCGTAGAGGTGGGCATGGGTGTTGATGAACCCCGGCGTGACCACCTTGCCGGTGGCGTCGATCTCCTCGTCCACCGGCCCATCGAGCGAGGCCCCGACGTGGACGATGTCCTGTCCGTCCCAGACCACGACCCCATCCCGCAGGTGCCGGTGCTCCCCATCCTGATAGGCGATGACATGTGACGCCCGCACGGCCCGTCGCGTCATGGAATGATCCCTCCCCCCAGATTCATCCCGTCGTCGTTGGGCGCCCCGCCCGACGGGATCGGCGCATTAGACGGCCAACCCGACCAGCGTGCAAGGGGGTGGAGCGTGGGAAGATACGTCCGGCCTGAGAGCCAACGTAGCTCGCAACGATCGAGCGTGGCGTTGATCATTCGGCGTGGCGCGACGACGCCGGGCGATCGGCACCGCCCGGGCAAGCGGACGACGGAGGGTGAACGTGAGGATGCGGTTCGGGATCGCGGAGATGTCTGGGATGACGCTCACCCGGCGCCTCGGTGGTGGCGGGTCGGCCGGGGAGTTGATCGCCGCGGTGACGGGGTTCGACCGGGTCGGCAGCGTCCGGGAGTTGGCCGCCGAGGGATTCGACCTGATCGAGTTGGGCGGCGATCTCTCGCTATTCTTCCCGGACGCCTTTTCGCCGGAGACCGTCGCCGGGCTGGCTGCCCTGCGGGACGAACTGGGCATCGCCTACACGGTCCACCTGCCACTCTGGTCGGTCGAGCCGTCGTCGCCGCTGGGGCCGGTGCGGCGGGGGGCCGTCGAGGCGAT
>JBBJOE010000262.1:0-4630 GCA_037721765.1 Thermomicrobiales bacterium | reverse complement strand
CCGCGCCCCCTTGGGGGGGGCGGGGGGGGGTGGCTCACCGGCGGGGGGGTTGACCCCCCCGGGGGGGCGGGGCGGGGGGGGGGCGCCCGGCCCGTCCCACCCACGCCGCTTCGTTAGGCGGGCGGTGCGATGTCCGTCTCGAAGACGATGGCCCCGTCGGTGACCACGTTCATGCTGATCGTGTAAGAGTCCCGGTCGCCGGACTCCGCGAAGCTCCACGTCCCGAGGAGACCCCGGAACCCTTCGGTGGTGAGCATCGCGTTGAGGATCGCCACGCGATCCTTGACCCCGGCCTTGTCGATGCCCTGGATGGCGACGACGGCGGCCTCGAAGGCGTAGGCCGAGTAGGCGTCCGGATCGCGGCCGAGGCGCGCCAGCATCCCCTCGTACCATTCGGCGCCCGCCGCCTCCAGGGCGGTCGGTGGCAATCCGCCGAAGGTGATGTAGGCGCCCTCGGCAGCCTCGCCGGCCCCATCGACGAAGGCCTGGTTGATCAGGCCGTCCGGACCCATGAAGGCGACCTGGTCGGCCGGCATCAGGGACCGCATGTCCTGCAGCAGCTTGCTGGCGTTGAGGTTGACGATCGCGCCGAGATACACGATGTCCGGATTCGTGTCGGCGATCGACGTCATGACGGCCTGGTAGTCCGGGGCGTCGGGGTTGAAGGCCTCGAAGCCGAGGATCTCGCCACCCAGCGCCTCGAAGGTCTGCCGGAAGACGGCGGCCACACCCTCGCCGTAGATCTGATTATCGTGGAGGACGTAGGCCCGGGTCGCGCCAAGCTCATTGATGGCGTAGTTGGCCGCTGCCGCGCCCTGGATGTCATCGGCCGGGACGACCCGCATGTAGTTGCGGATCCCGGTCGGATAGTAGATGTCCGGCTCGCCCTCGCCGGTGGTGGCGTCGGCGCGGGTCAGACCGACGGCCGTGTTGGCCGGCGAGATCATCGCCATCGGGCCGGGCTCGGCCTGGTTGAGGATCGGGATCGCGACGGCGGCCGCGCCGGAGTTGTAGGTGGCGATGTAGACCATCGCGTCCAGGTCGTTGACGACCATGGTGGCGTTCTCGGCTTCCTGGGCGGCATCCCAGGCACCGTTGTTGGCGGCGACACCGTCGTCGAGGGCCTCGTAGGCCAGGGCAAAGCCACCAGCAGCGTTGCCGTAGACATCCAGCGCGAAGCGAACCGACTCAGCCGAGTCGCCGCCGATCTGCTCGGAGGCGCCGGTCAGTGGCCAGGAGGAGTACAACTTGATGATGCCGCCGTTGGTGTCGGTGTTGTGCTCGACACCCGGGCTGCCGAGGCCCTCGGGGGTCAGGCTGGTGGCGACGTCACCACCGGCGGTCGGGCTCGCGCCAGGGCTGGCGACCGGGCTGGCGCCAGGGCTCGCGGCCGGACTGGCGCCAGGGCTGGCGTCCTGGGCGGAAGCGCCGGCGGCCCGCAGGGCGGCACCGGCCGCAAAGGCGGACATGCCGAGCGCGCTGGCCCGGACCATGAAGGTGCGGCGGTCGATGCGACCATGCTGGAGATCCGCGATCAGTCCATTGATCCGACGATCCATAACGCCTCCGTGATCTGATGCGAGACGGTCCGGTCGCGCGACCGGGCCGGTGCCAAGCAGGTCCCAATGTCCCGTGTGCCGCCGTTCCGGGGGTGCGGGCGTGAAGACGGTGTGCGGTGGGAGCGGGGCGGTGTCCACCGACCGTCCCCGGCGCCGTCAACGACTCGAACCCGGCGCGGCTTAACACTGGTGCTGGCGGGGCAGCATAGCCCAGCCCAAAATGGGGTGTCAAACTGGTTCGGTCGGGGGAGGATGGGGGCCGGGGCGCGGCCCGGTGACCGGACGCCCCGGGACGGGCGCCGCCCGGCGTGTAGAATGGAGCCGCGAGCGTGGGGTAGGTCGGGGGTATCGGAGCTTGACGGATCGGCAGCAGCGGATCACGACGGCAGACGTCGTGATCATCGGTGGTGGCATCGTCGGGGCCAGTTCGGCGTTCTGGCTGGCCCGGGCGGGGCTCAAGCCGGTGCTGATCGAACGGTTGGAATCCCTGGCCGGGGCGACGACGGCATCCTCGGCTCACAGTGTCCGGGCCCAGTTTGTGGAGCCCGAGAACATCGCCATGATGCGGGAGAGCATCCAGACCTACGAGCGGCTGCCCGAGATCACGGGGTTGCCGGCGGCAGAGGCCGATGTCGGCTTTGTCCGGGGGGGGTACCTGTTCGCCTCGACGGCGCCGGGGTCGATCGGGGCGATCCGAGATCGGGTGACCCACCAGCGGGCCCATGGCCTCCCCGACGTCGAGGCGTTGGAGGGAGACGAGGTACGCCACCGCTTCCCGTGGATGGACCCTGCCGTGGTGGCGGCGTCGTACCGGGCCGGGGACGGTTGGCTCGACGGGAGGAAGGCGACGGAGATCCTGGTCCGGGCCTCCGGGGCGACGGTCCTGATGGAGACCGAGGTGCTGGAGATCGTCCGGGACGGCGGGCGGGTGTTAGGGGTCAGGACGGACCGGGGCGCCGTGGCGACGGGCCTGGTCGTCTTGGCGGCCGGGCCGTTCTCCGGTCTGCTGGCGGGCGAGCCGCTGCCCCTGACGCTGGTCCGGCGCCACCGGTTGGTGGTGGCGCCCCGGGACGAGATCCCCACCCATGCCCCGATGACCGTCGACGCCGATACCGGGGCCCATTGGCGGCCGCACCGGGGCGGGGCGCTGGTGGCCTGGGCCCGGCCAGACGCGCCGGGCCCGCCGCTGGCACCGGTGCCGCCCGACCCGGGCTTCCCGGCGATGGTGCTGCGAGACAGGGACGGGATCGGTCGCCTCACCCCGTTCTGGCGCGACCTGGGACCCGCGCTGACCCCCGGTGAACTGTCGTTGGCGGCGGGCCAGTACACCATCACCCCCGATCACAAACCGCTCATCGGCCCGGCCGCGGCGACGGAGGGGCTGTGGATCCATACCGGGTACAGTGGGCATGGCATCATGGGGGCCCCGGCGGGGGGACGGCTGTTGGCCGACCTGATCACGGGGGTGATCGGCCCCGCGGATAACCCGTTCCGGCCCGATCGCCTGACGGTCGAGGGGACCGCGGACAACGAGCGGATGGTCCTCTGAGGCTTGCCATCAGGGCCTAGCCGGTCGCTCGAGGCGGGGCCGGTGGACGACTGGCAGGGTCCACGAACGCGAGCCCGGGAGGCGGGGGACATGACCGGAGACGCCGAGGACGACGGATCGCCGGCCGCCGAGCCGATGGGG
Organism: Thermomicrobiales bacterium; assembly: GCA_037721765.1. Taxonomy (GTDB): domain Bacteria; phylum Chloroflexota; class Chloroflexia; order Thermomicrobiales; family UBA6265; genus JACCVE01. The sequence goes on along the minus strand of JBBJOE010000262.1, from coordinate 1,381 downwards.
ACCCTGGCGCGGGACCGGGCCGCACTCGCACCGGTTCGCGACGCGCTGGCAGCGGTGGACTTCTACGCCTACGGCCACGTCGATGAGCAGAACCGCTGGACCGTCGCGGCCGACGCGGAGGAGGGGCGGGTCGACGTCCGGGTCGGGTCCGACGGCTTCGAGGTCATCCTGTGGACCTCGTCGCCGGGTCTCTACGCCGACGAGGAGGAACCGTTCCGCCGGAAGGCACTGGAACGGTTGGCCCGGATCACGATCCCCAATATCGCGCGGGGCTTCCTCGAACCCCATCAGCACGCCTACTGGGACGAGACCGAACTGGGCGTTGCGGTGACGATTCGCTACGAGTTGCCGTTCACGCGGGCGGCGGACGTCGGCCACTTCGTGCGCGGCCGGTTCGACGAGCTGGACCGTCTGCTGGGGTTCGTCGAGGTCCGGGTGATCGCGTAGACGGCAGTCGGAAGTCGGTAGTCGGTAGACGGCAGTCGGAAGTCGGTAGACGGAAGTCGGGAGTCGGTGGACGGAAGTCGGAAGTCGGTGGACGGGAGAACGACGGGGGTCAAGGGCGGGGCAAGGGCGTTTGCGGATGAGGTGATGGGGAGGCGCGGTGGGCGGTGAGGGTTCAGCATCATCTGCCGTGGGTGGGGCGGCGGTTGATGATGGGTTCGACCTTGGGAGGTGGCGGCGGCGGTTGGCGGTGGCGCGAGGGGAGGCCCCGGCGGACCTAGTGCTGCGGGGCGGGTCGGTGCTGGGGGTCTTCGACGAGAGCGTCGAGCGAGCCGACGTGGCGATCGTCGATGGTTGGATCGCCGGGGTCGGGGACTACGGGGAGGGCGTCGAGACGCTGGACTGCGCCGGGCTGACGATCGTGCCGGCCTTCATCGACGCCCACGTCCACCTGGAGAGCGCCCTCGTCTGGGTAACGGAGTTCGCCCGGGCGGTGGTGCCGAGGGGGACCGGGGCGGTCGTGACGGACCCGCACGAGATGGCCAACGTCGCCGGGCTGGCCGGGCTGCGCGAGATGCGGGCGGCGGCCCGGGAGCTGCCGCTGCGGGTCCACTTCACGGCGCCGTCGTGCGTGCCCGCCAGCCGGCACGAGAGTCCGGGGGCGACCCTGGGGCCGGTGGAGATCGCCGAGGTGCTCTCCTGGCCGGAGACGGTGGCCCTCGGGGAACTGATGGATTTCCCGGGGACGCTGGCCGGGGACGCGGGGATCGGGGCCAAGCTGGCGGTCGCCGCCGGGTACCCGGTCGATGGTCACTCGCCGGGTCTGGGCGGTCGCGATCTCCAGGCCTACGCCGGGGCCGGGCCGGGCGCCGACCACGAGTCCACTACCTATGGAGAGGCGCTGGCCAAGCTGCGGGCAGGGCTAATGATCATGATC
>JBBJOE010000261.1:0-4678 GCA_037721765.1 Thermomicrobiales bacterium | reverse complement strand
TCGCCGACGCCCGGCCCGGGTTCGCCGATTTCCTGACCGCCAACCGGTCCGCCGTCCGCAAGCTCTACCGGCCAACCCGGGCCGCGGCGAGCACGTCGGATCGGGTGGCTTCACTGGCGGTGGACGGGGAGACCGCTCGGGCGCTGGGTCGCTTCTTCGCCGATCGACCAGTGCCGGACGTCGCCGCCTGGTCCCGTGACCTCGTGGCCACCGGCCTGACGTTCGATACCTGGGTCTTCCCGGAACAGGACACCAGCGACCTGCGCTCGGTGAGCGTGACGTCGTTCACCAACGCCCAGGGCGCCGTCGTGGCGACATCGAAGCTCCTGCAACCGGACGGCCCGGGGACTCCCCTGATCGGCCAAGTCGGCCCCGGGGCCAAACTGGTCGTGAAGTGGGTGTCAGATCCGGTCAAGACCCCTACCCTGCACGGCTGGGTCGCGGCCATCCAACCGGCCACCGACGATGCCGGTGCCGACGTGGCGTTCCTTGACCTTCCCTCCAAGCAGACCAAGGGCACCACGCGATCCGCCACGTTGAGCCTGAATATCGACCTCGACGAGCCGCCGGATACCGGCTTTCGAGTCCGGGTCGTCGCTGTCGATGCCTCCGGCAATGAGCTCACCGGCGCGGACACCGGCGATCCCATCGCGGCGTTGAGCGACGAATTCTACCTGGTGACCGCTGGAGGATTTGAAGAAGGGTCCACGAAGACCTCGATCAAGAAGCGCTCGGTCACCACGGTGGCCGAGGGGCGGATCGGGGCGGTGCTGGAGACCAAGGAGCAGGCGATCGCGCTTATCGAGCCGATGTGGTCGGTGGCCGACGACCTCGTCACCTTCACTCTCCGGGCCGACCCTCGTCAGACGATGACCCTGACGTTTAGCCCATTCCTCCTCGAACTCGAACGCCGCACACTGGCCGACCCGCGCTCGGGCGGCCGGTGGTCCCTCTCCGTCTCCGAGGTCCTCCCGGCCGCCGTCGAGTCGTGCCAGCCGGGTCCCAGGATCGCCGGTCACTCCGGGGTCTGGTCGACCTTCTGGGACGTCCGCGATCGGTTCTTCGCCGCCGTGCGGGGCAACGACACTCCGGCCGTGGGGCCTCCGTACCCCTGCGTCGAGACGTTCGCCTGGGACGACGACGCGATCGCGCGGGCCGTCGCCTATGCCGAATCCTACGAACGACTGCTGACCACGGTCCACGGTGACGACCTCGCCGACGCCCTTTCGATCGACACCTTGTGCGTCGCCAGCGACGCCGGACGGGATCCCGAGCGATCGGTGGTCGTCCTGCCGACCCATCCCCTCCGGACCCTGTGGAGCGCGTCCCACGCAGCCCTGCTCCGGCATTGGGAAGGGTCCCTCATGGAGATGGCCCCCGCCGAACGCAAACGGGCGATCGACCTCCAGCTGTTGGGCCGTCTGCGGCCGACCAACATGCCAGCCTTCGCTCGCGACTGGGAAGATGGTTCGACCCACGTGTTCTTCCGCAATCTGGGCGGGTCCCACGGCGTGGCCCTGCCCGCCGGCGTGCCAGACCCGATGCGCAGGTTCATCGATCTCGCCCGAATCACCGGTTGGGAGCGGGACACCGCCGAGCCCGACGACGATGGCCCCCGGCGGCTGGCCCGCCACCTGGAACGTTTCCGAGAATTGCACCCGTATGCGGACCCGTTCCGTCTCGCACTGGTGAACCCTGACCAGGGAGCCTATGTCGCCGAGGCCCTGGACACCCTGCTCCGCCCGGCGATCCCGGCGGACCAAACCACGACCGGTGACGAGGACCGCACGCTCACTCCCGTCCCGATGTTGGACATCGCCGCCTATTTCGACGAATCGCAGACCCGGCAGGGCTCTCTTCACGGCATCGAGCGCCTTCGCCAGCGCCGGGGCGAATGGCAGACGCGGCACGCGTCGGACCATCTCTACCCCGCCCTGTCCGCCTCGATCCAATCCCTCTCGACGCTGACCGGGGAACGGCCCGAGGATTCGCCCGACGCCCACGTTGCCATGGTCACGGACCTCTGCCAGCCCGTGGTTCACACCCGGCCGCGCGGGACCGGCGGGCCGGCGACGAGCCTGGCCCACCATGGGTTGATCGCTCGCTTCCTCAGCGACGTTTCCATCGAAGGCGCAGGGGTCCGATGGGACTACCGCATCGCGACCACCACGGATGGGGCAGGGGACCACCCCGCCGGCGGGGAATTGGGAACGGGGATGGTGACCCTCCAGTCCGCGCTCTACGATGCCTGGGGGCGATCCCTGCTGCCGGGTTCGACCGTCGCGGTCGAGCCGGTGTTGCGGGTGAGCCTACAGGAGCGGCAGATCGATCTCCTGGAGACGCTCCACGACAACGCGGACTGGGTCCTGACCATCGATCGATTCTTCGGCGTCGAGTATTACGACTCCCCGAACATCCCCGCCTTCCAGGAACGGGCCGAAAAGCACCTCATCGACTACTCACCCGAGTTCGTCGACGGCCTCGGCCACCGGATGATCGTCACGACCGCCTGGCGAGAGGAAGTCACGACCATCTTGCGCCGGGCGATGACCGAATTGGGCTTCGGCGCGGTCGACTCCAGCGTCCGGGTCCTGCTACGACATCTCAAGAGCGTTTCGGGCCGCCTCGCCCTGCGGGCGCTCGAGGCGAACTCGGGCGGCGCCTCCGCCGTCAGCCTCGCCGCCGTGATGGCCTGGCTGGAGGCCCGGGGCCGGCTGCGCGACACGCTGCTCGTCCCGATCGACGTCCACCAGGACATCTTCAACCCGACCACCTCCCTGGCCAACGCGCCCGGCCAGCGCCGCTGCGACCTGGTGTTGGTCCGCCCGGGCCGGCAGCAGGTGGAGATGACCTTCGTCGAGGTCAAATGGCGGCACGACACGGTCGGGTCGCTCCAGACCCTGACCGACGACATGGCGGAACAGATGCGGGCGACCGGCGAGAACGTCCAACGCCGGTTCTTCGACCCGGCCCGGCCCGACTCCCCCCTCCAGCGATCGGCCCTCGCCCACGTCCTGCGGTTCTACGCGTCTCGCGCGTCCCGCTACGGCACCGTCAATCCCGACACCGCCCGTGAGATCCTCGACCACATCTCGCGGTACGAGCGGTCGGGACTCCCCCTCCAACCTGCCTACGAAGGGTTCGTCGTCAGCCTCGCGGACGCCCCCCGGCACGACATCGTCTCCGGCGACACCCGGGTCCGCGTTCTCACCGCCCACGATTTCGAGAACGTGCCGGAACTCAGGCTGACCACCGACCCTGTCTCCCCGGTCGCGGGCGATGGTCGGTCGACCGCCATGCCAATCGGCCATCACGGTGAGGTCGCGTCGCCGGACCCCAAGCACCCGCCGGTGACGGGGCCGGACGACATGGTCGCATCGCTCGATCGCGCGGCACCGGCACGTCGCCCCGGCGGGGAGGGGAACGAGACGGCCGGGTCAATCGAGGACACGAGGCCGTCATGCACGCGGGACCACGATGACGTTGCTTCTACGGCGCTTTCGCCTGAGGAATCCGGTACGGAGACCGGACAGTCAACGGAAAGATCGTCCTCGACCGGTATCACGCGGCACTCCGACTCCGGACCATTGCCTTCTATCCACGTCCCGCTGGGGACGGGTCTCTCCGGCGCCGTGGCCTGGGAGCCGAGCATCCAGGGCAGCCCGCACCTCTTCATCACCGGCATCCCGGGTCAGGGAAAATCATGGACTGTCTTGCGCGTCCTCCAGCAATTGGGGCGCCAGGGCGTCCCCGCGCTCGTCTTTGACTACCACGGCCAGTTGGCCCGGGATCTGAACGTCTCCGGACGGTCCGACGGTCCACTCGTGGTCGACGCGGTCGATGGGCTACCCTTCTCCCCCTTCGAGGCCACTCGGGATGCGTCGATCGACGGATGGAACGCGAACGCCATCGCGGTCTCGGAGATCTTCGCGTACGTCTGCGACCTCGGTCCGGTCCAGCGCGACAATCTCTTCGTCGCGATCCGCGATTCCTACATCGCCCGCGGCTTCGACCGGCCGGAGACCGACGGACCCGCCGAAATCCCCTCCCTCGACGCGGTCCGCCTCGCGATCGAACTCGCCGAGCGTCAGGGCAAGACGCGGAACCTGATCTCCCGGCTCCGGGCGTTGCTGCAACTCGATGTCTTCCGACCACCGGCGGATGGCGTGACACCCTTCGCCGATTTGATCCAACGCGGCATGATCGTCGATTTCCACCGCCTACCGTCCGAGACCATCCAGCTCGCCGCTGGCGCCTTTCTCCTCCGCAAGGTCTACCGCGATATGTTCCGGTGGGAACCCGCCGACCGGCTCCGGCTCGCGATCGTCCTCGACGAGGCCCACCGGCTCGCCAAGGACATCACCCTCCCCAAACTCCTCAAGGAGGGGCGCAAGTTCGGGATCGCGGTCATCGCCGCCAGCCAGGGCCTCGCCGACTTCCACGACGACGTGCTCGGCAACACCGGGACGAAGATCGCCTTCCGGGCGAATTATCCGGACTCCCGCAAGGTAGCCGGGTACTTCACGGCCCGAAAGGGCGTCAACCAGATCCACGTCGTCGAGCGCCTGAGGGTCGGTCAGGCCCTCGTCCAAACTCCAGACATGCCTTTGGCGTCGGTCACGTCGATGTTCCCGCCCAGCTAGCGTGGTCACGATGCGTCAACGACGCTGGCGAAAAT
>JBBJOE010000260.1:0-4680 GCA_037721765.1 Thermomicrobiales bacterium | reverse complement strand
TCCTGCTGGGCCCAGATGTGGTTCCCGGTGGTGATGACGTCGACCCCGGCGTCGTGCATTTCGTTGGCGGTCCGGACGCTGATCCCCCGGCCCCCGGCGCTGTTCTCGCCATTAGCGATGACCAGGTCGGCGGCGGCCTCCTTGCGGACGGCGGGCAGCAGGCGGCGCAGGGCCTTGCGCCCCGGCGAGCCCATGATGTCGCCGACCATCAGCACCCGCAGGTTGGCGGGCCCCCCCGTGGGCCCGGGGCTGGTCGGATCGGTCACCGGCGGGCGATCACCGCTCACCGGCACGGCCTGACCGGAGGCGTGACCCCATGCCGGGCGGGGCGGCCACCGCCGCCCCGCCCGATGGCCGGACACCCGATGCCGGTGTCCGGGTCGCGTCGTCCGTCGGCCGGGCCAACGGGCGACGGGAAGGGGTCACCGCGCATAGTCGACGGCCCGGGTCTCGCGGATCACGGTGACCTTGATCTGGCCGGGGTATTCGAGGCTCTCCTCGATCTTCTTGGCCACGTCGCGGGCCAGGCGGCTGGCGCCGAGGTCGTCGATGCCGGTCGGGGCGACCAGGATCCGGACCTCGCGGCCGGCCTGGATCGCGAACGACTTCTCGACCCCCTCGAAGGAGTTGGCGACCCCTTCCAGGGCCTCCAGGCGCTTGATGTAGGCCTCGACCATCTCGCGCCGGGCGCCGGGCCGGGCGCCGGAGATGGCGTCGGCGGCGGCGACGATGAAGGCCTCGACCGTCTGCGGCTCTTCCTCATTATGGTGGGCGGCGATGGCGTGGACGATCTTGGCCGAGCGGCCGAGGCGCTTGGCGATGTCGGCCCCGATCAGGGCGTGAGGACCCTCGACCTCGTGGTCGACGGCCTTGCCGATGTCGTGGAGCAGGGCGGCGGTCTTGCAGACGTTGATGTCGGCCCCGAGTTCGGCACCGAGGGCGGCGGCGATCAGGGACGTCTCCAGCGAGTGGTGAAGGACGTTCTGGCCGTAGCTGGTCCGGAAGCGGAGGCGGCCGAGCAGCTTGATCAGGTCGGGGTGGAGGCCGGCGACGTTGGCCTCGTAGGCGACCTTCTCGCCCTCCTCCCGCATCACGCCGTCGAGTTCCTGGCGGCACTTGGCCACCACCTCCTCGATCCGGGCGGGGTGGATGCGGCCGTCCTGGAGCAGCTTGGCCAGGGAGCGGCGGGCGATCTCGCGGCGGACGGGGTCGAAGCCGGAGATCATGATCGCCTCCGGGGTGTCGTCGACGATCAGGTCGACCCCGGTGGCCTGCTCGAGCGCGCGGATGTTCCGGCCCTCGCGGCCGATGATGCGGCCCTTCATGTCGTCGCTGGGGATCGGCACGACCGAGACGGTGGTCTCGGCCACGTAGTCGGAGGCGATCCGCTGGATCGTGGTCGCCAAGACCCAGCGGGCACGGCGGTCGGCCTCGGCGGTCATCTCCAGGTCGATCTCGTGCAAGCGGCGGGCGGCGGCGGCCCGGGCCTCGACTTCGACCTCGCTGACCAGGACCTGCTTGGCCTCCTCGGCCGTCATGCCGGCGATCCGCTCCAGCTCGGCGTGGAGGTGAGTCCGGACATCCGCGATGTCCCGCTCGGCCTGCTGTCGATCGCGCTCGATCTCGACCCGGGCGGTCTCGCGGTCCCGCTCGGTCTCGATGCGGGCCTGTTCGCGGCCCTGCTCGATCTCCTGTTCGACGCGGGCGACCTGGGCGTCCCAGCGGTCGCGGGCGGCGGCAAATTCCTGCTCCTGGCGGCGGAGGGTCTGTTCGCGTTCGGCGACGGCGGTGTCCTTGCGGTCGAGTGTTTCTTCCTTTTGTTCGACCCGGCGCTCGACCCGCTCGATCTCCGAGCGGCGCTGGGTGAGTTCGCGGTCGAGGTCGCCGCGGAGGCGGATCGCCTCGTCTTTGGCGGCCAGTTCACTATCCCGCTGCCGTGACTCTGCCTCGTTGGTGATGCGCTGGGCCTCGCGCTGGGCCAGGTGCACCCGGGAGTTGGACCGTCGTTCCAGATACCAGTAGGTCAGGACGACCGTGACTCCCACGGCAAAGACCACGGCGAGGATCGTCAGGACGAGATCCATCGCGCGTCTCCTTGGATTGGGTCTTGAACCCCGTGGGTGGGGTTTGGTTCGAGAGAGGACCGGCCACGAGCCGCGTGGACAACGAGAGGGCGGCCTGGCCGCGGAGCCCGGAATCGCGAGGACACGTGTCGATACCTGTCGGGCGATGATACGGGCCGGGGGAATGGGGCGTCAACCGGGGGACTGCCCAGGTGCCGGTCGGGGCGCGGGATGATCGTGTGGTACGGCAGGATCGTAACTCGCTCGCGTATGACCCTGAACCGATGCGTTTGGCGCATTTCGACAGCGCGCCCGGCGGTACCCATCCGGTTTGCCGGGCCTTCCTCGCTCGCCCGGTGAATGGCGGACCGGAGGGCCGCGCCGGGACGGACCCGGGGAGATGGGCCGGGAGGGCATGGGGCGGGACCCGGTATCGAGTGCGGGGGGGGCCGCTCCCGGAGGAGACCGGAAAATACGTAGAACGACGTAGCGACAATGGGCGGAGGTTGGCATATGATCGATGCGTGGGACTTCGGAGTCACGGTCCCGCGGCGGGTCCCGGTCGGATCAGGGTGGGCGAGTGGTCGTCCCCGTATCGGTATGGAGGAGCAGGGATGAAGCTGTCGCGACGGACGTTTGGGATCGGCCTGTTGGCCGCGACGCTGATGGGGTCGCCGGTGGGGGTGTTGGCCCAGGGGGCGACGCCGGGCGCGGCCCCGGACACCGGGAGCAGCGCCTTCGACGGACTGGGTCTGACCGAGCTGCGGGTGACCGTCACCGACACCGGATACGAGGGCATCCCGGCGGAGACGGCGGCGGGCCGGTACCTGGTGACGGCGACCAGCACGGGGACGATGGGTGGCGGGGTCTCCTTCATGCAGTTGCCCGAGGGAATCACCGTGGCCGACCTGGCGGCCCTGGCAGGGCCGCCGCCCGGCGACCCCGCCGCGTCTCCGCCCGCCGGGGACATGGACATGGAGACGGCCTCGCCGGGGGCGGAGGCGTCGCCCGAGGGTGAAGGTCCGGGGGGGCCGCCGGAGTGGTACTACACCACGTACTTGGCGGGCGGGCTCCACCTGGAGCCCGGCATGACGGGCCGTGTGGTGCTGGACCTGGTGCCGGGAAACTACGTCGTCTGGGGTGATGACCCGACCGCGCCGCAGGCGCCGGTCGAGATGGTCGTCACCGAGGGCGGCACCGGGGCGGTGACCGAGCCGGTGGCGGACGTGACCGTGACGGAAGTCGGGGACACCGGCGGGTTCGCGTTCGAATACAGCGGGGAGCTGGTGCCGGGGCCGCAGGTGATCCGGATCGACAATCCCAGCACGCAGCCCCACTTCTTCCTGCTGGTGCGGTCGGAGGAGCCGATCACGATGGACGAGCTGTTCGTCCTGTTGGAATCGCCGGAGGAGCCAGAAGGCATCATCCCGGTGGTGACCACGGCGACCCAGTCGTCGAACACGACGCAGTGGATCGAGGTCGACCTGGAGGCGGGCTACCACATCGTGCTCTGCTTCGTCAGCGACCCGGGCGCGGGGGGCATCCCGCACGCCTTCGAGGGGATGGCCGACATCCTGGTCGTCGGCGACGTCGAGGCCACCCCGGCCAGCAGCCCGGCGGCGTAGGGCGGCCGGTACCGCACCGTATCGTGTCGTAGGTCAGAGGGTCGCCGGGGTGATCCGGCGGCCCTCGGGCTTGCTCGGAGACGTGGTCGCGTGTTCGCTCCAACCGGCTGAGCGCACCACCCACCTCACACGGTCGCACCCCGTCTTCGGGCGGGGTGAGGATTGAAATGGGTCACTCGGGCCAGCATCGCAGACGGCTCGCGCGTCGCACCCCGTCTTCGGGCGAGTCCCGGTCGCCACGCTTGGCCTGGATATCGGCCCGGTGCGACATGATGACCCGGTCGGCGCTGGCGTCCGGTCGGGACTGTCCTCGACCGACGACCCGAACGGCCCCTACAGCGCCGCCGAGACGGCCGCCGTGAAAGTTGGCTCCGCTCCGGGCAGGATGACGACGTCCCGCGCCGCGAGGAAGGTCGCCAGGTCGCGCACGGCCCAGGCGATCGCCGCCGCCAGCGCGGCCGAGGGCCGGACGCCCGGTTCGAGGTGCAGGGCCCGGATCGTCAGGATGCTGGCCTTGCGGTCCAGCGAGGGGTCGAGGCGACCGGCCAACCGGCCCCGGACCAGGATGGGGAGGGTGTAGTAGCCGTACTGCCGCTTCTCGGCCGGTGTGTAGGACTCCAGGCGATAGTGGAAGCCGAACAGGGCCAGCGTGCGGGGCCGGAACCAGACCAGGTTGTCGAACGGGGAGAGCAGGGTGGCCAACGCCGGGCGCTCTCGGCCCGCCCGCAGGGCGTCGAGGTGAGCGATCTGGTTCGTCGCCAACCAGGCCGGTTCGGCGATCCCCCCGATCCGGGCCCGGACGGCGAGACCTTCCTCCACCAGCGCGTCGAGGGCGTGGGCCGCGTCCTTGGCCGGGACGTGGGACCGCCCACCGGTCCGGAAGTAGTCGGCCAGCCAGCGGGCGGTGGTGATCCCCAGGGCACCGAGGGCGATCCGGACGAAGGCCAGGTGCTGCTCGGGCAGGGGGGGCGGCGGCCCGGCCCACCGCTCCG
>JBBJOE010000026.1:0-16706 GCA_037721765.1 Thermomicrobiales bacterium | reverse complement strand
CGCCGGGAACCGGAGAACATCGCGAGCATCGTCGGCGCCGGGGCGGTCATCCACCCGTTGCGTGACGCCGAAGCCACGACGGGCTCCACCGGGATGTTGTATAGCGACCCCGCGAGTGAGACGGCCCTCCTCGTCGCCAGCGACTTGCCACCCCTCGCGGCGGGAGAAGAGTTCCAAGTCTGGCTCTTCACGGCAGACGACCAACGGGAGCGCTCGGGCCGATTCATCGTCGATGCCGGCGGCGACGCCGTGGTCACGTTCACCGCCGAACGACCGTTCGCCGACTATGTCGCGATCGGGGTCACCGCCGAACCACCGGGCAGCGAGGAACCGACCTCGCCGATCGTCGTCAGCGGTTCCCTGGGATAGCCCGGCTCCGGGGGCGATCGGTCCGGTTGTCAGATCGGCACGATCATCGCCTCCAGGTCTCGCGGGTAGTAGGTCAGGCGCTCGACGCCGCCGGCAGTTACTACGACGGTGTCGGAGTGCCGGAAGCCGCCCAGGCCGGGAACATAGAGGCCCGGCTCGATCGAGAGCACCATCCCCTCCGCGATCGGCGTCGGGTCACCCTTGTCGATGAAGGGCGCCTCGTGGCCCTCCAGTCCTATCCCGTGGCCGGTGTGGTGCCGTTGCATCTCGGCCACGCCCAGCTCGACGAAGGCGGCGGAAACGTCCGACTCGGCCTCCGCCAGGGTCCTGCCGGGCCGCAGGGCGTCGAACCCGGCCTGCTGGAGGCGCATCATCAGGTCGTAGTGGCGGACGAACTCCGGCGTCGGTTCGCCCATGATCATCGTCCGTTCCAGTTCGGACTGATAACCCCCGACGTCCGCCCCGGCCCCCGTCACCAGGATGTCTCCCGGCCGGAGTCCGGTAGCGTTGGAGAGGCCATGCGGCAGGGAGGTGTTGGCCCCGGCGTGGAACATCGCCAGGGCGGGCATCCCCCAGCCGATCGAGAGGGGCCGGTAGGTCGGGCCGAGGGTGGCGATCATCATCCGGCTCGCCTCGGTACTGGCCTCCAGCGAGATGTCCATCTCCGTCCGGCCCAGTTCCAGATTCTCGTGCATCAGACGGTGGGCCAGGTTGCCCCACTGGCAGCTCTGCCGGATCAGCGACAGCTCGGCGGCGCTCTTGACGGCCCGCATCCGGTCGATCAGGTCCCGGGCCCGGACGGTCCTGGTCCCCTCCGTCACCACGTCGGCCAGGGTCGGGCCATCGTAGCCGTTGATGTCGAGATAGCCGTCCGAGTCGTAGCCGATCCGGGCCGTCCGCCCGCCCAGGCCCATCTCGGCCAGCAGGTCGGCCAGGTGAAGCATCGGGTGCTTGGTGCCGCCGGTGGGGTACTCCGGGTAGACCTTGACGCGCGTCACGCCGTGGGCTGTTTGGATGTGCTCCTGCTCTAGGTGCGGCACCAGGGCCCCAAGGCCCGCCCCGGCGTCGAGCGGGATGACGATCGCCATCGGCCGCTCGGTGCTGAGGTGGTGGAAGCCGGAGACGTAGGCCATCCGGATCGGGTGGAACAGAACGAGGGCGTCGAGCTCCCGCTGCACGAGTTCGGCCCGGACCCGTAGCACGCGAGCCGCGTACTCCTCCGGGGCGATGAACCAGTCCATCGCCGGCGTGGTGCCCGGGTCGTCGCCCGGCCGGCCGGCCGGAGAGGATGCGCCCGGGTGCCCTTGCCCGGCAGCCGCGGTCGATGGCCCCGTTCCTCGTCTCCCGTCTTCCATGGCCGTGACCGGTGCCCGTCCGTCTCGTCCGTTCTCTCCAGACTGGGAATCCTTGGCCTTGTCCTTCGCCTTCTTGCCCTTGCCCATCGTGGGGTCTCTCCCTCGTCGTCGCTCGTCCGATCGTCAGGCGAACACTCTCGCGGTTTCCGTGCCCAGGCGGGAGCCGCGATGCCCCGTCTCCCAAAGACCGGGATCTGCCGGGCACCCTCCTCCAGTCGGTCAGCGGGCGCGGTGCCTGGGGTCGAGGGCGTCGCGCAGGCCATCGCCCATCAGGTTGAAGGAGAGGACGGTCAGGAAGATCGCCAGGCCGGGGAACAACGTCAACCACCAGGCCCCGGATTGCAGGTCGCGCTGCCCGTCTTGGAGCATGTTGCCCCACGACGGCGTCGGGATCTGGACGCCGAGGCCGAGGTAGCTCAGGCTCGCTTCAAGCAAGATCGCGTACGACAGCCAGATGGTGGCCTGGACGATGATCACGGCCAACGTGTTCGGGAACAGGTGACGGGCCATGATCCGGCCCGGCGCGGCGCCGATCGCCCGGGCGGCCGTGATGTACTCCTGGCTCTTGAGCGAGAGGAACTGTCCCCGCACCAGTCTGGCCGTGCCCGGCCATGACGTGCCCCCGATCACCGCGATCGTCGTGATCAGGCTGGGTTGGAACAGCGAGGCCGCCGTGATCAGCAGCAGGATCAGGGGGACCGATAACAGCACGTCGGTGGTTCGCATCACGAGCTGGTCGATGACGCCGCCGAAGAACCCGGCCATCGCGCCCAGGGTGATCCCGATCGTCATCACCATCACCACCGCCGCGAACCCCGCCGCCAGCGAGACGCGCCCCCCGACCACCAGGCGGGCCCAGGAGTCGCGGGTATTGCGGTCGGTTCCGGCCCAATGCTCGGCCGAGGGGGGCTGGTTCCGCAGCCCGGGGGTGAGCGAGTTCTCGTCGTAGCGCTGGATCAGCGGGGCGGCGAGGGCGGCGGCGTACAGCAGGACGATGACGACCAGGCCCGCCACCGCCAGCCGGTTGCGGAGGAACCGCCGCACGACGGGATAGCGCCGGCGCGAGCCGACTCGCTCCAGCAGGGCCGCCCGCCGCGCCGGCTCCCCGATCAATTCTGCCGCCGCCCCGGCTGTCGCGACCTTCGCCCGTTCCATCCCCGCCCCATCCCTCGATCACGTCGTGCGAGCCCCCTCGACCCGTCCGTCGCATCACGCCCCGATGCCTACGCGCCCGTCAGCTTGACCCTGGGGTCGACCAGCACGTAGACGAAGTCGGTGATCACGCTGGCGACCATCACCGCGAATCCCGCCATCAGGGTCACCCCGAGGATCACCGGGTAATCCCGCCGGGTGATCGCGCCGTAGGCCAGGTCGCCCAGGCCGGGCCAGGCGAAGATCTGCTCGATGATCACCGCCCCGCTCAGGATCTGGGGCAGTTGCAGGCCGACCACGGTCACCATCGGGATCAGGGCATTCCGCAAGGCGTGGCGGTAGAGGACCCGGCGGGGCGGTAACCCCTTGGCGTGGGCGACCCGGACGAAGTCCTGCCCGACGACCTCCAGCATCGCCGAGCGCATGAAGCGGGCGAAATAGGCCACGCTCGGCAGCGCGGCGACCGTCACCGGCATCACGAAGTACTCCAGCCGCCCGGGCCAGGGGACGGAGCCTTGCCCGGCGCTCAGCACGGGGAGCCAGCCCAACTCGACCGCCAGCCAGATCTGGAGCAGGAGGGCCAGCCAGAAGTTGGGCAGGGCCAGGCCCACGAACGAGCCCACCGTGACCGCGTTGTCGACCGGGGAATATTGCCGCGTCGCCGAGAGGATGCCGACCGGCACGGCGATGACCAGGGCGATCAGCAGCGCGATCCCCTGCAGCTGGATCGTCGCCCAGGCCCTCTCCCCCAGCAGCCCCAGCACGGGGACGTTGTTGTAAGCGTAGGACCGGCCGAGGTCGCCCTGGACCACGTTGCCCAGCCAGGTGATGTATTGGATCGGCAGGGGATCATTCAGCCCATAGTTCTCGCGCGCTTGCTCGACCACCCGCGGGTCCCCGGCGGCCCGCGGGCCGAGGAGCGCGGTGACGGGGTCGCCGGGCGCGGCGTGGATCAACGTGAACATCAGGATGCTCAGCCCCAGCATCAGCGGGATGAGCAGCAGCACCCGCCGGACCAGGTAGGCCGTGGTCGCACTCGTCATCGGACGGGTCTCCCTCGCCGCGCCGGCGACGGGCGGCGGTGATCCTCCCGGAGATCACCGCCGCCCGGGCGGTCGTCAGGCCGACGTGCCCGTCATCACCGGCAGGGTCCGGAACAGTCCGCCCTCCAGGTTACTCCCGGTGTAACCGGAATAGTCGTTGCTGACGACGTGGATGAAGGGCCGGTACCACGCCCAGTGGAACGGCACGTCCTCCATCAGGATGCGCTGGATCTCGGCGTAGATCGGCTTGGCGGCCTCCTGGTCGATCGTCGCCCTGGCCTGGGTCAGCAGCTCGTCCAGTTCCGGATTCGCATACCCGCCGTGGTTCTGCGACGAGGTCGAGTGGAACTGCTCGAACAGTTCGCTCGGCTCGGCCGCCACCCCGGCGAAGTCCGCCCCGACCAGTTCGAAGTCCCGGGTCTGGGTCACCCGCTCGACCAGGGTGGCGTACTCGATGAACTCGACGTTGAGGGTGATGCCGACCGATTCGAGGTCGGCCTGGGAGCGGATCAGCCAGTCCTCGCGCAACACGTTGCCGGCGTTGCAGAGCATCGACAGTTCCAACTCGCCCACCCCGGCCTCGTCGAGCAGGGCCTGGGCAGCGGCCTGGTCGAACGGGATCGGCGTCAAGGTCGCGTCATGGGCCCAACTGTCCGGGGCGATCGGGCCAAGGCCCGCCTCGCCGAGACCGAGCAGGGAAGACGATACGTACTCCGGGACGTTGACGGCCATCGCGATCGCCCGGCGGACGTTTGCGTTGTCGAGCGGCGCAACGCGGCAGTTGAAGATCGTCCCGTTCGGGGCGCCGAACGGGGGCACCAGCACGGACAGGTTCGGATCGGACTCCAGGTCTGCCGCCAGCGTCGGGGCGGCGTAGAGAGACCCGTCGATGTCGCCGGCCTGCAGGGCGCTGACCAGGGCGGAGGAGTCGGCGATGGTCCGGTGGGTGAAGCCGGCGATCGTCGGTGCTCCCTCCCAGAAGTTCGGGTTGGCGGTGGCGACGAAGTCGGCCCCGACGCTCCAGCTCTCGAAGATGTACGGTCCGGCCCCGACCGGGGCCTGGAAGAAGGGATCGGTCGAGGCGGCGCTGAGGTCCTTGCCTTCGAGCAGGGCCCGCGGCACGACGAAGAGGAAGCGCATGTTGTAGAGGAAGGCGGCGTCCGGCTCGGACAACGTGATCCGCAGCGTCTTCGGATCGACCACCTCGATGCCGGAGACGCCACCGGGCACCGGGGTCCCACCGGCCACCGGCGCCCCGGCGATCTTTTCGAACTTCACCGCCCGTGGTGATGCCACCAGCGGGTCGAGGAATCCTTCCAGGGTGAACTTGACGTCCTCGGCGGTCACCTCGGTGCCGTCGGAGAACGTCGCGTTCGGCTGCAGGGTGAAGGTGATCACCAGATCCTGGATGTCCCAGGACGCGGCCAGGCCAGGGGTCGCGGCATACGTCTCGGGGTCCGGCCGGACGAACTCGTCGTAGAGCATCTTGCAGCGCCAGTCGCCCTCGGACTCGTCGGACTGGAATGGGTTGATCGTCTTCGCCTCCCCCAGGGTGCCGATCAGGATCGTCCCGTCGGCCTGGAGGCGGGCGAAGCCGCCCGGCCCGGTCCGGGGTCCGGCGGCCAGGGCTCCGTGACTCGTCCCGGCGAGGGCCAGGGCCGAGGCGGCGGCGGCCCCGCCGACGAGAGTACGACGGGAGAGGCGGGCGGCGTCTTCGGCTGGTGATCGGCGGGTCGGACGAGGCATGAGACAAGCTCCTTCGCTCGCGGATTCCCGTGCCCAATGCCGTCCGCCTGGGCACTCGGTGGTCCCGGTTCGACGGGTCAGCATGACCCGGCCGGGCCAAGACCACGGATGCGCCAGCGTAGCAACGGCCACCGGGCCCGTCAACCGGCGTCGGTCGGCTGGATTCACGGCGTCAGCACGTCCCGGTGTACGACACGCGGCAGGGACGGCGATGACCGTGCCGTTCCTTCGTACGTACGGTTCGGCCGAGAGATCGACACCGGTTATCCGGCGCGCCCGGATGGGCGGGCGGAGACGATGGTAGGATGCCCGGGTCGCCCCATGGTGGTGGTGGCACCGCACACCCCGAGAAGGCAACCGCGCATGTCACCCGACACTCGTCGTACCCCGTCCGTTCGCTTCGTCTCGCTCGTCATCATGCTGTTGGCCGCCGTCGTCGGGTCCGGCGGACTCTCGACGCTCGCGGCTCGTCAGGATGACCAGTTCGGGGCCGGACCCTACCCCGCCCATATCCACTCCGGGACCTGCGACGAACTCGGGGAAGTCGAGTTCCCGCTCACCGACGCCGCCGCACCGGAAGGGGACGAAGAGGGTACTGCCCCGTCGCTCGTCGTCAGTACCAGCACGACCACGATCGAGGCCTCCCTGGAGGATCTCTTGGCTGACCCGTACGCCCTCAACGTTCATATGAGTGCCGACGACATGGGCACCTATGTCGCCTGCGGTGACGTCGGTGGGGTCGTCGTCGGAAATGAGCTGGTCATCGGCCTAGCCGAACTGAAGGACTCCGGTTTGAGCGGCGTCGCCGTCGTCCGAGAAGGTAGCAACGACACCGAGGTCCGGTTCTACCTGAGCCAGTCCACGTCGGAGGGGGAGGACGGCGAGGCTGTTGGCACCCCCGCGGGATCCCCGGCGGCCGATGCCTCCGAGGGTGATGTCACCGTCGAGATCGTCGACTTCGAGTACGGCGAGGGAACGCTGGAGGTTGAGGTCGGGACGACGGTCCGGTGGGTCAACATGGACTCCGCGCCCCACACGGTGACGTCCCTCCCCGGAGGCGACGTCTTCCAGTCCGACACCCTGCAGACCGGTGACGAGTTCACCTACACCTTCGACGAGGCCGGCACCTTCGAGTACTTCTGCGAGTTCCACGGCAACATGGCCGGCACGGTGATCGTGTCCTAAACCCTGCTCCCGCGGGGTCCGGCGGCCCTGGTCGCCGGACCCCGCGGGACCGGTGGGAGGGGACCGTCGCGCCGCGGCGGTCCCCTCCCTCGTCGGTTCCGGCGCTTGGTCACCCCGCCGAATGCCGGGGTGGCAGGTCCCCGGCGGGCATCGGTTCGCTGCCGGGCCGGAATCGTTCCGCTGGACCGGTCGCCCCCCGTCGACGATCACGAAGGAGGAGATCCCACATGACATTCGGTTCCCATCACGCGCCATCCGTCCGGACCGTCGCCCTGACGATCATGGTGCTCGCCGCCGTCGTCGGGTCCGGCGGGCTCTCCGCGCTCGCCGCCCGCCACGATGACCACGCCGCCGCCGGACCCTATCCCGCCCACATCCACACCGGGACCTGCGACGCCCTGGGGGAGGTGGTCCACCCGTTGACCGACGCCTCCCACGCCGAGGGTGAGCAGCGCGGCACCAATCCGTCACTGATCGTCACCACCAGCATCACCACGATTCCCGCGTCGCTCGCCGATCTCTTGGCTGCTCCCCACGCCCTCAACGTCCACCGCGGCGCGGACGACATGGGAACCTACGTCGCCTGCGGCGATCTGGGTGGGGTCATCGTCGGGGATGAACTCGTCATCGGCCTGTCCGAATTGGGCGACTCCGGGCTCAGCGGCGTCGCGATCCTCCAAGAGGCGGGCGAGGAGACCGAAGTCCGGTTCTACCTGACCCTCGCCAAGCCGGCGGAGGACGCCGGCGGTGCGGCCTCGACCCCGATCGCCTCGCCGGTCGCCGACGCGGCCGAGGCTGACGTGACCGTCGAGATCACCGATTTCGCCTACCGCGACGCGACGCTCGAGGTGCCAGCCGGGACGACGGTCCGGTGGGTCAACAACGACGTCGTGCCGCACACGGTGACCTCGACCTCGGACGACGGGGCCTTGATGTCCGGCACGATGAGCTTGGGTGACGCGTTCACCTTCACGTTCACCGAACCGGGAACCTACGAGTACATCTGCTCCTTCCATGACAACATGGTCGGCACGGTGGTCGTAACCTAGCCCGGCGCTGCGGGGCCACCGGCCACCGGGGCCGTCGTCACCGCATGGTGATGTCGGGTGAGCGCGGTCCGGCGTCGCCGGGCGCCGGGCCCCGGCGGGGACATCCCGATCACGCCCTCGGCACCCTGCGCGTTCCCGGTGGACTGGTGCCGACCGCTGTCCGCGTCGAGTCTCTGTTTCGTCACGGAGACGGCCCCGGTGAGGTGAGTCTCAGCGGCGTGCGCGGTGGCGACTGGATAAGGAATTGATGGCGAAACGAAGCCACCACGCCCGAGCGTCCCGGGGGTCCGATGAGGACCCCCGGGACGCTCGGCGGATTCTCTCGATCGTGTGCGTTCCTCGTCCCCGGCGAACGTGGTCCGCCGCGGCCACATGCTAAACTCCGGGGAGCAGGAACGCGCCGCGTCGGGTCGCACCGGGCATCCGCCCGGTCCGCCCACCTCGATCCGGCCCCGTCCCACACGCGATCCATGCCGTCCGTGACGATAGGCCCGCCGCGTCCACGCGTGCCGCGCGGGAAGGAGCTGATGGGGCAGCGATGAGTAGTGCCACCCGACCCCGGCCCGCCGGCGACCCGGCGACGCCAGCCCCCGCCATGGCAGATCTCCAGCGATTCTTTGGCCCGAACGCCGGCTACGTCCTCGAACTGTACGACCGGTTCCAGGCCGACCCGGGCTCGGTCGACCCCGAGACCAGGGCCGCCTTCGTCGCGCTCGACCCGTCTGTCCTGGCCACCCTCGCCGCTCCGGTCGCCCCGCCCACCATGCCGGTCGGCGCCGCGGCCAGCCCCGTCGCCGGGGAGACACCTGGCGCCGGCGCGGTCCCGGACGCGGCGCGGATCGTCGGCGTCGTCAACCTGACGATCGCGATCCGCGAGTACGGGCACCTGGCCGTCCGGTTGGATCCCCTCGGAGGAGACCCGCTCGGCGCCCCGGAACTCTTGCCCGAGGCCCACGGCCTGACCGAGGCGACGCTCGCCACCCTGCCGGCGACCATCGTCGATACCCCCCTCGCCGCTGGCGCCGCCAACGCGGCCGAGGCGATCAGCCGCCTTCGCCGCGTGTACACCGGCACGGTCGGCTACGACTTTGACCACATCCAGGTGCCCGCCGAGCGGACCTGGCTCCGGGACGCGGTCGAGAGCCAACCCCCCGCTCCGGTGATGACCGACGACGCCAAGGTCGCGTTGCTCCACCGGCTGACGGCGGTCGAGACCTTCGAGCGATTCCTCCACCAGACGTACCTCGGCCAAAAGCGGTTCTCCCTCGAAGGCAACGACATCCTCGTCCCGATGCTGGACGACGTGATCAGCCGATCCGCCGCCACCGGGACGCGGGAGGTGGTCATGGGGATGGCCCACCGGGGCCGCCTCAATGTCCTGACCCACGTCCTCGGCAAGCCCTATGAGGCGATCCTGGCCGCCTTCGAGGGACGGCGCAGCCGGGGTGAGACGGCCCCGAGCGATGTCTCCGACGACCGCACCGGCGACGTGAAGTACCACCAGGGTGCCAAGCGGACCCGGGACCCCCGGACGGGCAGCGTGGTCGAGGTCCCGCTGGTCCTGGCCCCGAACCCGAGCCACCTCGAATTCGTCAACCCGGTCGTCGTCGGCATGGCCCGGGCCAGCCAGGATGAGCGGGACGCCGCCGGGGCGCCCGGCCGCGACCCCAAGGGCAGCCTGGCGATCCTGCTCCACGGCGACGCCGCATTCCCCGGCCAGGGCATCGTTGCCGAGACGCTCAATCTCTCCGGGTTGGCCGGGTACAGCGTCGGCGGGACGATCCACATCATCGTCAACAACCAGATCGGCTACACCACCGATATCCACGATTCCCGCTCGACCCTCTATGCCAGCGACCTGGCCAAGGGGTTCGAGATCCCGATCCTGCACGTCAACGCCGACGACCCGGAGACTTGCCTGGCGGCCACCCGGCTGGCGGTCGCCTACCGGGAAACGTTCCACAAGGACTTCCTGATCGACCTCGTCGGCTACCGCCGCTGGGGCCACAACGAGGGCGACGAGCCCGCCTTCACCCAGCCCAAGATGTACGCCGTCATCACCAAGCACCCGACGGTCCGAGCCCAGTGGGCCGCGCGCCTGGTCGAACGCGGGCTGGTCTCCGCCGATGTTGCCAAGGCGATCGAGCGTGACGCCCTGGCCGCCCTGGCCGAGAAGCGGCGCTCGGTAACCGAGGGCGACCTGCCGGCCGACGACCCCGCGCCCGCGAAGGGGGACCGGCAGGAGGTCGAGACGGCGATAGACGCCGGCCGCCTGGCCCGGTACCACGAGGTCATCCACGCCCTGCCCGCAACGTTCGCCGCCCATCCCAAACTGGCCCGCCAATGGGGACGGCGCCGGGACATCCTCGACACCGACGGCGGCACGATCGACTGGGCCCACGCCGAATCACTGGCCTTCGCCGCGATCTTGGCCGATGGCACCCCCATTCGCCTCTCCGGCCAGGACGCCGAGCGCGGGACCTTCAGCCAGCGTCACCTGGTCCTGCACGACGCCAAGACCGGCGAGGCCCACGTGCCGCTGCGCCATATCCCGGACGTGGGCGCCTCGTTCGCGGTGTACAACAGCCCTCTCTCGGAAGCCGCCGCGGTCGGCTTCGAGTATGGCTACAGCGTTCACTCGCCGGAGACCCTGGTCCTCTGGGAGGCCCAGTTCGGTGACTTTGCGAACGGGGCTCAGGTCCTGATCGACCAGTTCCTCGTCTCCGCCCGCGCCAAGTGGCGCCAGACCCCATCGTTGGTCTTGCTGCTGCCCCACGGCTATGAGGGTCAGGGGCCGGAGCACTCCAGCGCCCGCCTGGAACGGTTCCTCCAACTCGCCGCCGGGGACAACATCCGGGTCGCGAATGTCACGAGCGCCGCCCAGTACTTCCACCTCCTGCGGCGCCAGGCGGCCCGGCTGGCCAATGACCCCCGGCCCCTGATCGTGATGACCCCCAAGAGCCTCCTCCGGCACCCGCTCGCCGCCTCGGCCCCGGCCGCATTCCAGGAAGGCACGTTCCGGCCGGTCCTCGACGATCCCCGCACGGAAGGGCGGCTCGACGTCGTCCGTCGCCTCGTCTTCTGTTCTGGCAAGGTCGCGATCGACTTGGAAGAGAGCTCCGACCGGGACGCGGAAGCGGTAGCGGTGGCGCGGGTCGAGCAACTCGCCCCCTTCCAGAACACCGCCCTCGGTGCCGTCGTCGAGCGCTACCCGAACCTGGCGGAGATCGTCTGGTTGCAGGAGGAGCCCCGCAACATGGGCGCCTGGGCGTTTATGGAGCCTCGCCTGCGTGGCCTGGTCGGCGACCGGTTGCCGGTCCGCTACGTCGGCCGGCCGGAGCGGTCCAGTCCGGCCGAGGGCTCGGCTGATCAGCACGCCGAGGAGCAAGCCCGGATCGTCCGCGAGGCGTTCGCGGTCACCGGGCCGGACGCGGCGGCGATCCCTGGCCAGAACGGCCGCCCCGCGACCAACGGGGTGGCGGATGAGACCGCCCCGACCAACGGCACCAACGGGTCGGCCGGGAAAAAGGGGACGAAGCGATCCTCCGGGAAGGTCACCGCGGCCGGACCGATCGACGACTGACCGGGGGTTGGCCCCCGGGGTCGGCCGGCGAGCGGCGACGGTCGGCCACGGACCACCATGAGCATGACGAGACGCTGGCCATGGGGTCGGCTTGAAGGGCCAGCGGCGGGAGCGAGGACAGATGGCGGTCGAGATCACGGTGCCACCCCTGGGCGAATCGTTGGTCGACGCGGTGGTCGGCCAGTGGTTGAAGTCGGAGGGTGACGAGGTGAGCCGGGGCGAGACGATCGTCGAGTTGGAGACCGACAAGGTCAACCTTGACGTCACCGCCAGCGAGGACGGCGTCCTGGCCCGGATCGACAAGCAGGAGGGCGACGTCGTCACCGTCGGCGAGGTGCTGGGGATGGTGAACGCCGGGAGCCAGGCGACGAACGGTGCCACCGCCGCCACTCCGGGCGCGGGTGACCAGCCCGCACCCGTCGATGTGGCGGAGGCGACGGGCACGCCCGAGGTGACCGACCGGGCCCAGGCAATCGTGCCCCCGACCGAGGACCCGGCCCCGGCTGATGCCCCGGGCTCGTTCGCCACCGCCGACACCGCCCCCGATGCCGGGGCCGCGACCCAGGCGCCCGAGCCACCGGCCCGGACGGCCCCACCGGCCACCGGCGACAACGGCGCGAATCGGGCCGCCCCCGTCGTTCGCCGCCTGGCGGAGGAGCACCACGTCGATCTCTCCCGGATCGCCGGCAGCGGCCCCGGCGGCAGGATCACCCGCGAGGATGTGATGGCCCGGGCTGGCGCCCAGGCCGCGGGAGCGCCCGTCCCGGCCGTTCCCGTCGCCGCGCTGCCCTCGGCGCCGCCGACAATGCCCGCACCGGCACCGGCACCGGCACCGGCGGCCCCCGCGATGCCCGCCGTTGCCCCCGTGCCGGTGGCGACCGACCCTCGCGAAGAGCGCGTCCGCCTCTCTCGTCGTCGCCAGACGATCGCCCAGCGACTCGTCCAGGCCCAGCAGACCGCGGCGATGCTGACGACGTTCAACGAGATCGACATGACTGCCGTGATGGAGGTCCGCTCCCGGCGCAAGGACGCCTTCAAGGAGCGCCACGGCGTCGGCCTCGGGTTCATGTCGTTCTTCACCAAGGCCACGATCGGGGCTTTGAAGGCCTTCCCTCGCGTCAACGCCGAGATGCGCGGGACCGACGAACTGGTCCTCAAGCACTACTACGACATCGGGATCGCGGTCGGGGTCGAGGAGGGTCTGGTCGTCCCGGTCGTCCGGGACGCCGACCGGAAGAGCTTCGCCGAGATCGAGCGGGAGATCGGCGCCCTGGCCGTCAAGGCCCGGGACAACACGCTCGCCCTCTCCGACCTCCAAGGTGGCACATTCACGATCACCAACGGGGGCGTCTTCGGCTCCCTCCTCTCGACCCCGATCCTCAACGCCCCCCAGGTCGGCATCCTCGGCATGCACACCATCCAGAAGCGCCCCGTCGCCATCGGCGATGAGGTCGTGATCCGGCCGATGATGTACGTCGCCCTGAGCTACGATCACCGCATCGTCGACGGCCGCGAGGCCGTCCAGTTCCTGGTCCGCATCAAGAGTTTGTTGGAAGACCCAGAATCACTCCTCCTCGAAGGGTAGGGAAACGTGATCACCGGGTCCCGCTGAACCATGGCCGACCGCGCGGCTCAGCTCGGAGCAGCGACGCCCGCCCGCGATGCCCACCCGCGACACGCGTGATTTGCAATGGGCTGACCCAGGGTAGGGGAGGACCTCGTGTGTTCCCGAATCCCCAACTACCCGGTCCGCGTTGAAGACACCCTACCCTGGGGCGACATCCCGCGTGATGTGCGGTCCAACGTCGCGATCGCCCAGCCCGATCCTCACGCTGCTCGGGCGGAGGGCTATTCCGCGACGAATCACCACGACGCGACGAGGGGGCGGACCAGTGGCCCACCCCCTCGTCCTTGTCTGTGTCGCTCGTCCGTCGTGCTGGCGGGACCAACGATGTCGTCTAGGCGACGACCTCCTCCGTCTTCGGGTCGAAGAAGTGGAGGCGCTCCGGCTCGGCCGCGACCTCGATCTCCTGGCCGCGCTCCAGGCGCAGGTCCGGGTCCATCCGGGCCGTCAGGGTGGTGTTGCCGTTGGTCAGGTAGACGAAGATCTCGTTCCCGAGCAACTCCACCACGTCGACCTTGACCGGGATCGTCGAGTCGGGCGGCATGTTGACATTGATCCGGGACCGCTCGACCAGGTGCTCCGGCCGGACGCCCAGGGTGACCGTCTCGCCCAGGTACTTCTGCAGGCTGCGGCCCTTGGCGTCGGGGACGCGCATCCGGAAGCCGTCGGCGTTGGCGAAGAGCTTGCCGTCGGCGGCCTGGAGGTGGACATCGACGAAGTTCATCGACGGGCTGCCGATGAAGCCGGCGACGAACTTGTTGGCCGGGTGATCGTAGAGATTCTGGGGGGTGTCGAGCTGCTGCAGGACGCCCAGGCTCATGACCGCGATCCGGTCCCCCATCGTCATGGCCTCGGTCTGGTCGTGGGTCACGTAGATGGTGGTCGTCTGGACCCGGTCGTGCAGCTTGATCAGCTCGGCCCGCGTCTGGACCCGCAGCTTGGCGTCCAGGTTGGAGAGGGGCTCGTCCATCAGGAACACGTCGGCGTTGCGGACGATGGCCCGGCCGAGGGCGACGCGCTGGCGCTGGCCGCCGGAGAGGGCCTTCGGCTTGCGGTCGAGGAACCCCTCGATGTCGAGCAGGCGGGCCGCCTCGCGGACCCGGGTCTCGCGTTCGCCCTTCGGGATCTTGCGCAGCTTGAGCGGGTAGGCCAGGTTATCGCGCACGGTCATGTGCGGGTAGAGGGCGTAGCTCTGGAAGACCATCGCCACGTCCCGGTCCTTCGGCGGCAGGTCATTGACGACCCGGTCGCCGATGATGATCCGGCCGCCGCTGATCTCTTCCAGACCGGCGACCATCCGCATCGCGGTGGACTTGCCACAGCCGGATGGGCCGACCAGGACCAGGAACTCGCGGTCGGCGATTTCCATGCTGAGGTTGTTGACCGCCGGGGTCTGCCCGACCCCATAGAGCTTCGTGATCCCATCGAAGATGACGCGCGCCATTGCTGCCTCCCGGCTACTGACTACTGCGCCCGGACGAACATCGTCCGCGGCACGGAAGCACCTCCGTGTCCCCTGCTGCCAGCCCCGGTGCCTTGGGACCCGCATGGCATGGTATCCCGCGTTTTGGCGACGTTGTCAAGCGGGCATGAAATCGATGGCCATTGACGCTCGATCCGCGGTTCCCGGCCTCGATGGCAATCCCGCGTCCCGGGCCGAGCGAAACCGACGCATGGCCTGGTCGGCAACGATGGCTCGGTGGAACCCGAACCGGCCCTGTCCAGACCGTCCCCGGTGGAGCGCGACGACGGATGATGTCCGCCGTGTCCCTCGGCGGTCAACCTTATGCGCGGCAGACATGCACGCTGACCGTGGTCACTTCGGAGATGCCGCCGGAGGAGCACGCGGGGACGGGTGCGCGGGTCAGCCGTCGCCGGGTACGATGCCCCCGCCGTCCGGGCCCGCACCGGACGGGTTGGCCGCCCCGGCAACCCTTGCCCGGCCAGCGGCGCGACGGGCACGACGGCCGGGGACGACGCGAACGGTAGCGTGAGGGAACCATGGGCCAGACGGGGGACGACACGGGGACACCGGACGACGAGGGACGATTCCTCAATGAGGGGAGTGCGTCGGGATCGCCCCATCCCGTGGCCGGTGCGGTCCAGGTCCCTGGTCCGACGCCGCCCACGGGTCGGGTCGTCTGCTTCGGCGAGGCCATGGTGCGCCTGACGCCCCCGGGCAACGACCGGCTCGAACGCGTGGTCAGCCTCGGGGTCACCGCCGGGGGGGCGGAACTCAACACGGCCGTCGCCCTGCGGTGCCTCGGTGTCCCCGCGGCCTGGGCCTCGATCCTCCCCGAGACCGCGCTCGGACGCCTGATCGCCCGCCATGCCCGGGCCGCCGACGTGGATTGCTCGGGAATTCGCTGGGTTCCGGAAGCCGAGGGCCGAACGGGCGTCTATTTTTTGGAAGAGGGAGTGGACCCGCGACCCTCGGCAGTGACCTACGACCGGGCCGGATCCGCGATGGCCCGGCTCGCCGGGGGGCCGTTCGATTGGGAAACGATCCTGGCCGGGGCGTCGGCGCTGCACGTCTCGGGCATCACCCCGGCCCTGGGGTCGGAGTGCCGGGCCGAGGCGGAGCGGGCGATGCGCGCCGCCCGCGAGGCCGGCCTGGCCGTCGCCTTCGACCTCAACTACCGTTCAAAGCTCTGGACCGAAGACGAGGCGCGGGACTGCTTCCGGACCCTGGCTCCCCTGGCGACCGTCCTCTTCGCCTCCCGGGGCGGCCTGCGGACCTTCTTCGGCATCGAGGGCGGTCGCGAAGACGTCTTGCGAGAGGCGCGGTTCCAGATCGGCTGCGACGCGATCGTGATGACCCGCAAGAAGAACCGAGGAAGCCGCGGCATCGCCCTCTCCAGCCAGGCGATCGGCCCCGGCGACGCCATCGCTTCCAGCCCCTGGCGGGAGACCGAGATCGTCGATCGCCTCGGCGGCGGCGACGCCTTCGCGGCCGGTTTCCTGGCTGGCTATCTGGAGGACCCGGCCGACCTCGCGCGCGCCTGCGCCCTGGGCACCGCCGCCGCCGCCCTCAAACACACCATGCCCGGCGACTTCCTCGCCGCCACCCGCGCCGAGATCGAAGCGGTCCTCACGGCAGGGGAGGGCGGGGTATTGCAGCGGTAACGATCCGCGCCCGCTGGCCTCATGCCACCCTGAATCGCATCTCCTTCAGATCCGCCCCTGGCACGCGCCCTTGCACCCCCAGGATCTCGAACTCGACAACCTGATCGTCGGCATTGAAGTCCAGCACGATCCCGGGCCGCACTTCTTCCGACTCGATGACGGGCGAGTCGTCGAGCCGGACGTTGAGGGCATCCACGTCGGGGTCAAAATAGACCTTCATAGGATGTTCCTCATCCTTCGGTCGAAAAACATGGTGACGACATGCCATGGGTCACGGTATGCATTGTAGATGACACGCGGTACACGGCCGTCGCGGTCAGCAATAAGGCCGAGGGCGTGGCGGAGCGTTTCGTCACGCGGATCCTCTTCTGTCCGAGCGGGGCGGGTCAGAACGGCTTCGATCCAAGCATGATCAATGTGACGTTCTCTCATGACGTCGATGGCATGGTCAGAAAGCGTGAACCCTACGGACAT
>JBBJOE010000025.1:0-16777 GCA_037721765.1 Thermomicrobiales bacterium | reverse complement strand
GGCGGTCGGCGGGGCCGTCGGGAGCGGTTCGTCCGTCGCGGTGGCGATCACCGTCGCGGTCTTCGTCGCGGTCGCGGTGGGAGACGGGACCACGGTCGCCGTGGGGAGGGTGATCGAGATGTCCCCGAGCGGGATTTGGGTTACCACCGGAGTGAGCGTCGGGGTCGCGTCGCCAGCCAGGTTGGCGATGGTGGTGCCGGGGGCGCCGTCGTCGTCCCCGCCGCCCCACCGGTCGCCGATGGTCCCCGCCAGAGCGGCGCCGACGGCGAACAGCGTCAGGGCGACGAAGATCGCCGGGCCCAGCCAGGCGAACCGGCGCCGGGACGACCGCGGGGGTAAGGGAGGTAGGGGCCGGATTGGTTCCCCTGTCCGGTCTGGTCTCGCGGCGGCGACGACCGCCGTGACGCCCTGGTCGTCGCGGCCGCCGCCCGCGTGGAGATGAACGGCCGTGTCGTCGGCAAGAACCGGCACCGCCTCTCCGCTGGCACTGGCCAGCGCCGCCGACATCTCGGTCGCCGTGGCGTACCGGTCCGCCGGGTCCTTGGCCATCGCCCTCAGGACCACCGCCTCGATCGCCGGGGGGATGGCCGCGTCGGGCGCGACCTCGCGCGGGTTCGGTACGGGGCGCTGGATGTGGGCCAGCATCACGGCCATCGGGTTGCTGGCCTCGAACGGCAGCCGACCAGTCAGGCACTCGAAGAGCAGCACCCCGACGGCGTAGAGGTCGGTCGCCTCGCTCAGCGTCCCGCCCCTCGCTTGTTCTGGGGCCATGTACGCTGCAGTGCCGACCGTGGTGCCGTGGCTGGTCAGCCCCTCCTCGATCGAGGCGTGGGCGACCCCAAAATCGGTCAGCCTGGCCTCGCCGGCCTTTCCGAGCAAGACATTCTGCGGCTTGATGTCGCGGTGGATGATCCCGACCCCGTGGATCGCCGTGAGACCCGCCAGGATCTGGCGGCCGAGCGCGACGGCGTGGTCCGGGACGAGGCGGCGCTGGCGATCCAGCAGCACCTTGAGGTCACCGCCGCCGACGTACTGCATGGCGATGAAATAGGTGTCTTCGTGCGGCCCGTAGTCGTAGACATCGACGATGTTGGCGTTGGACACGGACGCGGCGAGGCGCGCCTCCCGCTCGAACCGGGTGACGAATTGGGGGTCCGCGGCGAACTGGGGCCGGAGCAATTTCAGCGCGACGATCCGGCCCAGTTTGGCATCCCGCCCCTGGTAGGTGATCGAGAAGGCGCCCTGGCCCAATCGCTCGCCGAGTTCATACCGGCCCGCGACGAGAGGCGGCCTGACCCTATCTGGGTCCCCGTCGGCTCGTTCATCCGGTCGCTGTCGCGGTGATCCCACCCGAGTCTGGACTCCTCTCCGGTATGGGGCGTTGCGGTTGGGGGCATCGTTCGGTCCCCGGCCGCGTCTCGCACGTCCCGTCTCCCTAACGCACGACCGCTGCCCCGTGTGTCGGCTGGGCATCGGGCACGGATGCTCATCCGAGAGAATCCTGATCGTCCCCCCGGGGTCACCCGTCCGCCGGATCGGGAGGGGAGGCGACGGGGCCGCTCCCGGGGGACAGAGATTCGAGGGCTTCCGCGATGCGGGCACGATAGACGGGACTGTCCGGCGCCAACTCCGCGGTCAGGTCGAATTGCTCCCGGGCGGCCTCGATCTCTCCGGTCGCCACCAGCGCCCGGCCCAGGAGGAACACCGTCTCCGGGTCGTCCGGCAGCAGGACCAGGACCTCCTTGGCCCGATCTCTCGCCTCCTCCGCCCGCCCGGCGTCCAGTGACGCCTCGATCTGGAATCGCCGCGCCGGCCACGACCACGGGTCGGCGACGAGGGCCGCCGAGACCTGTTCCGCCGCCCGATCGTCATCCCCGCCCAACGCGGCCACCATGGCGGCGGCGAGGTCGAGACTGGCCCGGTCTTCCGACGAGGTCGCGGGTGGCGCGGTTTCCAGGACCGACCCGGCCCCGGCGAGGTCACCCGAGCGGGCGAGGGCTTCGGCCGCCACCGCGATCCCGGCCGGGACGGCCGGAGGATTGGCCCGGAACCCGTCCACGACCGCCGCCAAGTCGGCCGGGTCACCCCGGTAGGTGTGGCGGTCGAGCAGCACCCGGGCCCGGACGACGGGGATGGCCGCCGGGGTGTTCGCGGTCGCCCGCGCCAGCGTCAGGTCGTCCAGGGCCGCCCGGTAGACCGCGACATCGCCCCGGGCCAGAGCCGACCGGGTCCGCGCCCGAGCGAGGTAGGCGTCGCCCAAGCTCGGGTCCTGGCGAATCGCCGCGTCGAGATCGGCCAGCGCCCGCTCCCAGAGGCCCCGGCGCAGGAGCACCTCGCCCCGCGCGAGCAACGCGCGGGCGTCGGGCGGGTCGAGGACCGACGCGGCGTCCAGATCGGCGATCGCCCCGCCGAGGTCGGCCAACGCGACCCGGACCGCGGCCCGCTGGCGGAGGAGCGCGGCATTGGCCGGGTCGGCCGCGATCGCGGTCGAGAGGGCCGCCTCGCCCGCCCTGTCCCGGGTCACGGCCGAGATCGTGATCCCCGCCGAGGATGGCGTGGCGCCGCCCCCGGCGGGGACCGTGCGGATCGGGTAGGGTGTCTCCGTACCGGCCCGGTCGTCGTTGACCCCGGCAGAGCATCCGATCAGGGCGAGGATCACCGTGATCGTGACCGCCAGGCGAACGGTGTCGCCTGGCCACCGCCGATGGCGGATGGCCACCACCCGGGTACCGTCGCGACGTGCGGTCCCCCGGCCCGACTCAACGGAGGAGCGCGGCGGGATGGAGCGGCGTTCGCGGCGTCGGAGACCGGTCGTCCCCTTGCCGGTCGACGGGGAACGGCGCACGATCCTGATCTGGGTCTGCGTGCTCATCGCGGTCAACCAGCTCGGCTTTGGCACGATCGTCCCCGTGGTCCCGCTCTACGCCGAGAGTTACGGGGTGAACAATACCGCGATCGGCCTGGCGATCGCGATCTACGGTCTGGCCCGCTTCCTCGTCAACGTCCCGGCCGGGCTCCTCGCCGACGGCCGGGGTCGTCGCTGGACCCTCACCCTCGGCGGCGTCCTGACGGTCCTCGGCAATGCCGGGTGCGCCGTGGCCTGGGATTACCCCTCGTTCCTGGTGGCCCGGTTCGTGGCCGGGGCCGGGGCGGCGATGGTCCTGACCGGGGGCCAGATCGTCGTCGCCGACATCGCCTCCCCGCACAACCGGGGTCGCCTGATGTCGGTCTACCAGGGGGTGTTCCTGTTCGCGGTCGGGGCCGGGCCGTTCCCGGGCGGGTTCCTGGCCGACCGCGTCGGGCTCGCCGCCCCGTTTGTCCTCAATGCCACGTTGGCCGCCGTCGTCGCGGTCCTGGCCTGGACCAAGCTGCCGGAGACCCGTGATCTCGGCGGGCTGAGATCGGCCTCCGGCGCGCCCTCGATCGGGGTCCGGACCCGGTTGGCCCTGCTTGCCGGGACGCCCGGCTTCCTGATGATCAGCGTGGTCAGCTTCGTCGCCTTCTTCGTCCGCACCGGGGGATTGTTCAATGTGATCCCGATCGTGGGGGAGGCTGAGATCGGCCTGGGGCCGGACCAGATCGGTCTGGGCCTCGGCTTGATCAGCGTCGTCGGTCTGGTCCTGGCCTACCCGTCGGGAATGCTGGTCGATCGGTTCGGCCGCAAGGCGGTCATCGTCCCGGCCGCGATCCTCTCGGCCGGGGCGACGCTGCTCTTCTCGACCGCCGCGACCTATCCCTGGTTCCTCGGCGCCTGCCTGATCTGGAGTATGGCCAGCGGGGTCGGCGGCGCGGCCCCGGCCGCCTACGCCGCCGACACCGCCCCCCCGGGGATGACCGCCGCCGCGCTGGGCACCTACCGCACCATCGCCGACTCGGGTTACGTGGTCGGGCCCCTGCTGCTCGGCCTGATCGCCGACGCCCTGTCGCCCGACGCGGCGCTGGTCACGTGCGCCGTGATGCTGCTCGGGTCCGGGGTGGCCTTCGCCCTGTTGGCGCCGGAGACGCGTCCCGTGCCGGCGCCGGCCGCGCCAACCCCCCGCCCCGACCCTACGGCGCCGCCGCTCTGACCCAGGGGCCGGCCGGGGCCGCGTCAGCCGCCCGTTCCGGCAGCGAGAAGGCGAAGGTCGATCCGACCCCGGGTTCGCTCTCGGCCCAAATGGTGCCGCCATGGGCGATCACGATGTGCTTCGCGATCGCCAGGCCCAGACCCGTGCCGCCCGAGCGCCGGGCCCGGTCGGCCTTGTAGAACCGCTCGAAGAGGCGGGGCAGCTCACTCTCCGGGATGCCCGATCCCGTGTCGCGGACCGCGATCACCAGGCTTCCGTCCCGCTCCTCCGCGGTCATCGTGATCGTCCCCCCGGGGGGGGTGTACTTGACCGCGTTGTGGGCCAGGTTGAGCAACACGCGCTCGATCTGGGCGGTGTCGACCGAGAT
Source organism: Thermomicrobiales bacterium (assembly GCA_037721765.1). Lineage (GTDB taxonomy): Bacteria > Chloroflexota > Chloroflexia > Thermomicrobiales > UBA6265 > JACCVE01. The sequence goes on along the minus strand of JBBJOE010000025.1, from coordinate 12,343 downwards.
GGGGCGTAGGTCTGGGGAGACCTCGACCAGGACCTCGACCAGGGCCCGCTGCGCCAGGGCCATGATTCGCTCGGCGGCGCCACCGACGAGCGCGGCCGGGGCCACGACGGAACGACGCAGGTCGGCCCGGCCAGATTCGATCCGGGCCAGGTCGAGCAGTTCGTCGACCAGGGCCGTCAGGCGTTCCACCTCGCCGATGACCCGGCCCAGGAATCTGGGCGCCGCCTCGGCGTCATCGATGGCCCCGCCCTCCAGCGTCTCGACCAGGGCCCGGATCGTCGCCAGCGGGGTCCGCAGCTCGTGCGAGACGTTGGCCACGAACTCCCTCCGGATCGCCTCCAGGCGCCGCAACTCGGTGACGTCCCGCAGGATGATCAGGCCCAGCGACTCCCCGGCGTCGACCACCGGCATCACCGCCGTCTCGACCTGGCGCCGGTTGAGGCCGAACTCGATCGTCGCGGTCCGGCTCTGGCCGTCGTCGAGGGCGGTCCGCAGCAGCGACATCATCTCGTGGTCGCGGCTGATGACCGCGAACCGCTGCCCGATCGACTCGGCCGGATCGACGTGCATCAGGGCCGCCGCCGCCCGGTTGAGCAGGAGCACGTTGGACTCCGCGTCCGTGATCACCACTCCGTCGGACAGGGTCGTCAGGACCGCTTCCAACCGCTTCCGGGCGCGGTCACGCTCGGTGGTCTCACGACGCAGGGCCGCGGTCATGGCGTTGAACGAGTTGCCCGCCGCCGCGATCTCGGGCGGGCCCGAGGGGGTCAACCGCGCGTCGAGGCGACCGATGGCGACCGCGCGGGATTGCCGCCGTAGGTCCTCGAGCGGGGCCGCGATCCGGTTCGCCAGGCGGAGCGCGATCACGATCGCCGCCAGGCCCACGACGAGTGTCACCACCGTCAGTCCCCGCTGGATCCCGGTGACCGCCGCGCCGGACGCGCTGGCGTCGATCTCCAACCGGACGGCCGCGATCGGTGGCGCCCCGATCGGGGCGGCCGAGACGAGCCGGCGTCCCTCGTCGCCGGCGACCGGGCGCTCTGCCGTCGATGGGGTCGCCAGCAGGGCGAGATCGATCTCCGACGACGGCCCCAAGTCGACCGGAGACCCTGCCGCCGCCGAATCGGCGATCGTCACCCCGTCGGCCCGCACCACCGAGACCCTCGCTCCGGCGGCCTCGGCCAACCGGGCCACCTCTGCTCGGAAGCGGTCCGGGTCGCCGGCGATCCCGCCGGCCGACAGGGTGACCGCCACCAGCCGGGTCATATCGGCCAGGTGGTCAGAGCGTTGATCGACCGAAAGGGCCCTGGTCGATCGGGTCAATATCAGGCCCAGGATCACCATCGTGATGACGAGGAGGGCGACGAACGGGATCGCGATCCGAGATCGCAGGGACAAGTCTCGGGACGATGGTGGGGTCAGTTCGGTCGGGCGCGCGTCCGGTTGACCCGGTCCGGCCAGGGGTTCAGGCGGGCGGAACGACAAGACGGTACCCATAGCCCCGGACCGTCTCGATCAGGCGGGTTGCCCCCTCCACCCCCTCCAGCTTCTGCCGCAGGCCGCTGATGTGGACGTCCACGGTCCGGGTGTCGGTCGGGACGTGATACCCCCAGACCTCCCGCAGCAGCGCCTCGCGCGAGAGGACCACCCCGGGATGTCGCATCAGGTAGACCAATAGGTCGAACTCGCGGCCAGTCAGCGTCAGGGTCTCCCCGGCGAGGTGCGCCTCGCGCCGGGCCACGTCCGTCAGGAGTGGCCCGGCCCGCAGGGGTGGCGCGAGCACGGCGACCTGGTCGGGGACGACCGGGGCGACCGTACCGGGGGCGGAACCACGACCGCCCAGGTTGACACGGCGAAGGTTTGCCCGGACCCGGGCGAGCAACTCTCGCATCGCGAATGGCTTGGTCAGATAGTCGTCCGCCCCCAAGTCCAGGCCGCGGACCCGGTCCAGTTCCTCGGCCTTGGCCGAGAGCAGCAAGATCGGCACATCCGACTCGGCCCGCAAGATGCGGCAGACATCGAGGCCATCGACCCCAGGCAGCATGATGTCGAGTACGATCAGGTCGGGCCGGCCCGTCCGGGCCGACGCCAGGGCACCAGTCCCGTCCGCCGCCTCGATCACCGCGTAGCCCTCACGGCGGAGGCGATAGGCGATCGTTTCCCGGAGGGTCGATTCATCATCGACCACCAGCACCCGGGGCGCGTCGATGGGAGCCGCGGACCACTGGTGGCTGAGAGGATCGGTCATGAGAGGCCTTGATATGTCGTGACCGCTGCCGTGAAGGACCGGTCGCCTGTCCCAGCACGTCGTTCCGTGTCAGTATACCGGCCCCGGCCGGCAACGTGAGAGACATCGGTGTGCGGCGTGTTCCGCCATCACGTAGGGATGACTCCCCGGCACAGATGGCGACGGCCAGGGGGAATAAGATCCCCCTGGCCGTCACCATGTCATGTGCGGTTCTCACCGGATACCCGGCCGGTCATCAACGCCTGTTGAACATCTTCTGCATCGCGATCGCGGCCACGCCACCGAGGGCGGCCCGGGCGATCGGATTCTGCAGCATGTCACCGATCCCACCGCCGTCGTTACCGCCGCGCGAGTTTCCCCCGCCGCCGCCGAACAACGACGCCAGTCCGCCCGGCTGCTGCTGGCGAAACTGTCGCGTTAGGCCGGCCAGTTCCCGCGGGTCCTCGACCGGACCCCCTTGGCCACCCTGGCCACCCATCTGCTGCTGCAGCATCTGGCCGAACTGCTGGCGCTGGTTGGGTTGCATGCGCCCGAACGCCTCGCGGGCGGCGTCCTCATACTCGTCCGGCGAGAGGCGGTCGGAGACCTGGCGATAGTTCTGCATCGCCTCCATGCCGTCGATATCGTCCTCCGGCGCTCCCTGCTGGTAGCGCTGGACGAAATCGTTCGCCCGATTGCGCCGCGTGGGCTCGTCGTCGTCGTCGTTGCCCCCGAAGAGGCCACCCAAGATCTGGTCCATCTCTCAACTCCTTCGTGTTTGCCCGGGCCACTGCTTGGCCGGATCATCACCCGGTTATGCAGGAGCGGTGCCAGGGGGGTGAGCGTGGACGAGATGGACCAATCGGGCCAAGGTGTCCGGGTCAGTCGCCGGGATGATCCCATGACCGAGGTTGAAGATGTGACCGGGCCGTCCGGCCGCCCGGCGCAACACGTCGGTCGCGCCCGCCTCGACCGCCTCCCAGGGCGCGAGCACCAGCGTGGGGTCGAGATTTCCCTGGATCGTGCGGTCGTGGCCGATCCGGTCCCAGGCCACGTTCAGCGGCAGGCGCCAGTCCACGCTGACCGCGTCGCAGCCCGAGGCGGCAATCTGATCCAGCAACGTCGATGTGCCGGTGCTGAAGTGGATCGTGGGTACCGTCCCCCGGAGCGCCCCGAAGATGCGGCTGGTATAGGGCAGGACCGAGGTCGCATAGGTGTCCGGCCCGACCAGTCCGAGCCAGGAATCGAAGAGTTGGACCACGTCGGCGCCGGCGGTGGCCTGGGCCCGCAGGTAGTCGATGGTCGTCTCGGTGATGACGTCCATCAGGGTGTGCCAGGTGCCGGGGTCGCCGTACATCATCGCCTTGGCCCGCGGGAACTCCCGCGACCCCCGTCCCTCGACGAGGTAGCAGGCGAGGGTGAACGGTGCGCCCGCGAACCCGAGCAAGGCGGCCCGCTCGCCCAGTTCGCCGCGCAGCAGGCGCAGGGCGTCCAGGACGTATGGCGTCGACTCTTCCGCCCGACCGACCCGGAGGCGGGCGACATCGGCGGCCGTCCGGATCGGTCGTTCGATCACCGGCCCGATGCCGGGATCGATCCGGAATTCAACGCCCATGCCGTCCAGCGGCAGCATGATGTCGGCGAAGAGGACCGCCCCGTCGACGCCCAGCCGGTCCACCGGCATCATCGTCGCCTCGGCCGCGAGCTCGGGCGTCCGGGCCACGGTCAGGAAGTCGTGGCGTTCCCGCAGGGCCCGGTATTCCGGCAGGCATCGGCCCGCCTGGCGCATGAACCAGACGGGCGTCCGGTCGACGGGCTGCCGGTTCACGGCCGCGAGGAACCGCGCCCGGCCGGACATCCCCGCCGGGGCCGCGGGCGAGGGTGCCTCCTCACGGGCGCCCGTCGGGGCCGGTGTTACCGGGGTCACGCCAGGGCCGGGACGCGGGCGGGCGAGGCCGCGACCGCGTCGAGCATGCCGAGGGCGTCGGTGGTGGCGCAGGTGAAGATCGGCACGTCGGTCAGGGTGTAGGCGCTGGAGACCGAGCCGCGCAGCTCCTGCACCAGGTCCAGGAAGTCGCCCGGCTCGTCCGTCTCGAAGGCCAGGACGAACTCCTGGTCGTCCAGCCCGAACGAGTAGGTGGTGTTGAGCTTGACCGACGAGTAGGTGTGGCCGATCGCGATGTGCTGGTTCATCGCCTCCTGCCGCTCGTCCCCCGTCAGGCCGTACCACTCGCGGACCTTGGTCAGCGGGTAGACGAAGAGGTACTTGTGCTCACCGGGCGCCAGCGACAGGCGGGTGAACGAGTCCCGGCCCGGGCCGGAGTACTTCTCGACATAGTTGGAGTGCTTGGTCATCGACAGGTAGCTGAACGGCGTGTCGAGATAGGCGGCCAGGTCGGTCCCCAGCAGCTCAGACTGCATCCGCTGGATGTCGTCCATCTCGTAGCTGACCTGCCAGACCATGAAGTCGACATCGCCGCGCGTGCCGACCGTCGAGTAGCACCGCACCAAGTTGCGCTCCGCCCACCCTTCGACCAGGCTGGCGAATTCCGCCTTGTGGCGGTCACGGAGGCCGGCGTCGAGGCGCCGCCAGTCGGCGGCGACCTTGAAGAAGGTGAACTTGACGTACTGGCGGCGGCCGGGCCGCGTCTCCATGGTGCTCATCAGGGGTTCTCCTCGGCGGTCAGTGTGACAGCTACCGAACGGACGGTCGGACGTCTGGGGGATGGTGGCTTCGGATGGGGGCGACCCACGCGAAGGTCATTCGTCCGGGTCGGCGAGCCATCGCGCGGCGTCCTTCGCATGGTACGTGATGATCCGGTCGGCCCCGGCCCGCTTGATCGCCGTCAACGTCTCCAGTGCGACGCGGCGCTCGTCGATCCAGCCCAGCCGGGCGGCGGCCTTCACCATGGCGTACTCGCCGGAGACGTTGTAGGCCAACAGCGGGACGTCGATCGCCTCCCGCGCCTCGCGGATCACGTCGAGGTAGGCCAAGGCGGGCTTGACGATGATCATGTCGGCCCCCTCGGCGAGGTCGATCGCGATCTCGCGGGCCGCCTCCCGCCGGTTGGCCGGATCCATCTGGTGGGTCCGCCGGTCGCCGAAGGCCGGCGTACTGCAGGCCGCCTCGCGGAACGGGCCATAGAACCCCGACGCGAACTTGGCCGCGTAGGACATCACCGGCACCATCTCGTGACCGGCCCGGTCGAGCGCCTCGCGGATCACGCCGACCCGGCCGTCCATCATGTCCGACGGCGCGACGATGTCCGCTCCGGCGTCGGCGTGGCTGGTGGCGATCCGGGCCAATAGGGGGAGGGTGCGGTCATTGTCCACCGTGTCCCCGACCAGGATGCCGCAGTGGCCGTGGTCGGTGTACTCACAGGCGCAGACGTCGGTGATGACGAGCATGTCGGGGGCCAGGCGCTTGATCTCGGCCACGGCCCGCTGGATGATCCCGGCCGGGTCGTGGGCCGCGCTGGCCGTTGGATCCTTTGTGTTTGGCAAGCCAAAGAGCAGGACGGCGCCGATCCCGAGCGACCCCAGGTCCGCCAGTTCCTCCGGCAGATGATCGAGGGAGATCTGGAACTGACCGGGCATCGAGGTGATCTCGCGCCGGGTATTCGCCTCCTCGGTGATGAACAGGGGATAGACGAAATCGTCTGGCCGCGGCGTCGTCTCCCGGACGAAGCGACGCATGGCCGGTGACCGTCGCAGGCGCCGCGTCCGCTCGAACCGGGCCGGCATGACGGGGAATGCCGGGCTCTCGATCATGATCCTCCTCGATTCGCGTCGGCCCCTCGGCGGTGAGCCGCGATCGCCTCGACCAGGGCTCCCACCGTCGGGGCCCGGGCCACGATCGGGTCGGGCCAGCCCGCCTCGCGAGCCGCCTCGGCCGTCACGTCGCCGATACAGGCCGCTGCGATGGTTGCGGGTGTCATCCCGAGCCCATCGAGCAGCGTCCGGAATGTGCGCACCGCCGAGGGGGAGGTGAAGGTGACCACGTCTACCCGGCCGCTCGCCAGCAATTCGATCACCTCCTCGGGGAGGGCATCCACCGGCTCCGTGCGATAGACGGTGACCGTCTCGACGGAGTTCCCCGCATCGCGCAGGCCACGCGCCAAGTCGTCCCGGGCAATGTTTCCTTGGGGCAGCAGCACTCGGCCATCCCGCGCTCCGGCGGAAATCATCTCGTCCGTCAGAGATCGGGCCGTCCCCCCCGCCGCGACGAACACCTCGTCGTATCCGGCGGCGCGGAGTGACGCCGCGGTCGATTCACCGACCGCCGCCACCCGGACGGGCCAGGCGGCGTCGTGTTGGCCAGTCTCGGCCAGGCCCGCCAAGAGGCCCGCGACCCCGTTCTGGCTGGTGAAGGCGACCCAGTCGAACCGGCCGGACGCCAATCGTCTCCCGATGTCCCCGGCCTCGAACGGCTCGGCGGCGATCGCGATCATCGGCGCCCGGATCACCTCGGCCCCGGCCCGGGCCAGGGTCTCGGCCAACTCGTCGGCCTGGTTGTCCGGGCGCGTCACCAGCACGGTCCGCCCGGACAAGGCCGGTGCGCCCGAGACTCCGAGGCGCCCGGTCCGGTCCGGCACTACCTCGGCCAACAAGCCGGCGGCGATGTCGTGAGCCGCCTGGTCGGCCCCCTCGGGGCGGAGTCGCTCGTCTCGCCAGGCCACCCGCGTCCCGTCCTCGCTCGCCAGCATGCACCGCAGCCGGACGAGGTCTCCTTCCATAGACGCATGGGCGCCCACGGGTGTCGTGCATCCCGCCCCCAGGGCGCGCAGGACCGCCCGTTCGGCCCGGACCAACAGGCTTTGGATCGGGTCGTCGAGTGTCAGGACCGTCTCGCCGACCAGGTCGTCGCGCCGGACCTGGAGGGCGAGCGCACCCTGGCCCGGGGCAGGGATGAAGTGGTCGAGGGAGAGATATTCGGTCAACCGGTCCTGCCAACCCATCCGCGTCACCCCGGCCACGGCGATGACGATCCCGTCCAGGTCCTCCGCCATCGCCCGGTTCAACCGCGTATCGATATTCCCCCGTAGTTCCACGATCCGCGCATCCGGTCGAACAGCCAGCACTTGGGTCGCCCTCCTGCGCGACGACGTCCCGATCCTGGGCCCCGGCGGGAGGTCGGACAGCGCGAGGCCGTGCCGGCTGACCAGCGCGTCGCGGGGATCCTCCCGGGAGAGGAACCCCAGGCCAACGCCCGCCGATTCGAACGATGGCAGGTCCTTCGCGGAGTGGACGGCCACGTCGATCTCGCCGCCGGTCAACGCCGCCTCCAGGGCCGATGTGAAGACACCCTGGCCACCGATCATGCTGAGCGGGGAATGCTTGTCGGTGTCCCCCTCGGTCCGGATCACCGAGACCACGACGCGCGCACCCACCATGATCCCCTCGATGAGACCCTTGATCTGCGCCGCCTGGGCCAAGGCCAGGGCGCTGCCCCGGGTCCCGATCACCACCCGGGGTCCGTCCCCCATATCCCGATTCATCGGCGGTACCGGCCGGGGCGGCGCGGCGGGGCGCCATGGGCGGGCCGCATACGACCTTCGGACCATGGGCCGACGCGGGGCGTCGCCGGAGCCGGGGTCGAAGCGAATGCGGACCGTGTGACGGGGACGGGCGGGAGACTCACCCGACCAGTCTAGAGAGCGCCGAGAATGGGCGTCAACCACCACCGCGCCGGGACGCGACACCCGTGCCGGGTCTCCATCGGTTGAGCCGGTCATCAACTCGCGCGATGTGATCGGCCCGGGCGATCCGAGCGACCCGCCTATTCCGGGACGGTCGGGACCGTGTGCTATGATTGACCGCCGTGACACCGCGTCGCCCGGTATCGTCGTGCCCGGGGACGGACCAGAACGACCCCGCGCCGATGCGCACCGTACGGGACGGCCGATCCACCACCAGTGTGGGATGGCGAGCGGACCCATTCGAGCGATGACCGCCCAGGATGATGCTGACCATGACTGAACTGACCAGGACCGAGCAGAACCCGGATAGCCCGGACGCGCTCGACACCACCGAGACCAACCCCGAGCGGCACCCCGATCAAAGCGATGTCACCCCGTCCGTCGCCGGGGAGCCGGAACTCGCGCAGACCGGAGAGCCGGCCCAGCCGGTGGAGCCGAGATCGGGCTCGGCTCCCGTGAGCGAGGGTGCGACCCTGGCCGGGGCGTCACCCGCGGGCGAGCGCGACGCGCGGGTTCCGGTCGAGACCGTCGATCTGACGCCGGTCCGTCGCGCAGCGACCCCGAGGCCCGCCCCGACGCCGAAGGCCGCCCCGCGCGGTCCTTGGCCGCTCAAGCCCTACGCGATCGTCGAGACCGGTGGCAAGCAGTACCGCGTCAGCATCGGCGACCGCATTTCGATCGAGAAGCTGCCCGAGGCCGCCGGCGGCGAGGTCACGTTCGACCGCGTCCTCCTCCTCGGCGGGGACGGCAGCACCGAGGTCGGCACGCCGGTCGTCGATGGCGCGTCGGTCGTCGCCTCGGTCGATGACCATTTCCGCGGCGAGAAGCTGGTCATCTTCAAATACAAGGCCAAGAAGCGATATCGTCGCCGGACCGGCCACCGCCAATCCCTGACCCACGTCACCATCACCGGCATCAGCCGGTAGCGATCGCGCCCGGCCGGCCACGTCGCCGGTCCCCTCGCGCCGGATCATCACACGGGAGGAGACGTCCATGGCCCATAAGAAGGGTGTCGGTAGTTCGCGGAACGGTCGCGATAGCCAGTCCAAGCGACTGGGTATCAAGCGCGGCGACGGCCAACTGGTCCGGGCAGGGACGATCGTCGTTCGCCAGCGCGGCACCGAGTACTGGGTCGGCAACAACGTCGGCATCGGCAAGGACCACACGATCTACGCCAAGATCGACGGCGTGGTCCGGTTCGAGCCCGTCACCCGCATCAAGCGCCGGATCAGCGTCTACCCGGCCGATGTCTACCCCGTGGGCGGCGCCAAGGCGCTCCTCACCCCGGGTCACGTCGTCGAGGTCGTCGAGGCCACCCCGATCGCGCTCGCGGCGGACTAGCCAGAAGGCTAGGGCCGGTCTCCCCCGGCGGACCAGTGGATTCGGAGATCGAGCTCTGGTACACTTGACGTCGGCTTGTCATAACGGTTCAGCGCACGGAGTTCCCGAAGAGATGAAGACTGGAATCCACCCCACCTACAGCGAAGCCCTGGTCACATGCTCCTGCGGGAACACGTTCACGACACGGTCGACCAAGGGCAACCTCAAGACCGACCTCTGTTCTGTCTGCCATCCGTTCTACACGGGTGAGCAGCGGATCGTCGACAGCGCCGGCCAGGTCGAGCGCTTCATGAAGCGGATGCAGGCCGCCAGCGAGTCTGGCGCCCGCCCCTCGAAGCGCCAGCAGCGCCTCGCGACCCGCTCCGCCGAGACCGAGGCTCGTGACCGCGACGCCGAGGCCTCCCGAGCCGAGGATGACGCGTTGGTCGCCACACCTCCCGCGGCCATGCCGGAGGCCGCCCGCCCGATCGCCTAAGCATCTAGGAAGAGACGACGAATCGAGCGAACGGCGCCCCGGCAACGGGGCGCCGTTCGCGTCCGCGGCACCCCCAGCGTCGGCCGGGATCGCGATCAGACCACGGGTGAGATCGTGGCCACCGGTCATGACCGGCCCGCATGTCCGGTTTGCGTCGTGCCGGGGGCAGCCATCTCTCCAGATCACGGACCGCATCGACCGGGTCAAGACGCACCATCCCCCGATCCGTTGGGTATGATGGCGCCTCCGTCCGGATCAACGGGGATGGACGAGTCATGACCAGGGCAGGGGAGGGGAACGTGCGATTCGACCGGCCGGTGCGCGTCGCCTCACGGGATGTCGAGCGCGTCTGGGGCGGCCAGCGTCTCCGTCCGGCCGATCCGCCCGTCGGCGAAGTCTGGCTCGTCTCTGGCGATGCGGAGATCATCGCTGGCCCTGGGGTGGGCAAGACCCTCGACGCGACTGTCCAGATGCATGGGGCCGAGTTCCTCGGGCGTGCCTGGCCCCGGGCCGACCGGTTCCCGCTCCTGGTCAAACTCATCGATGCCGCCGGGTGGCTGTCACTGCAGGTCCACCCCGACGACGCGCGGGCCATCGCCCTCGAAGGCCCGGACGCCCGCGGCAAGTCGGAGGCTTGGCACGTCCTCGAAGCCGCCCCCGGTGCCGAGGTCATGGCAGGGTTCGACAAACCCGTCGAACTCTCGGTCCTCGACCACCCGGACGCCCACGGTACGCTGGTCAGCGCAACCAGGCGCTTCGGCGTCCGGCCCGGTGATACCCTGTATCTCCCCGCCGGGACGATCCACGCGCTCGGTCCGGACGTGGTCCTCTACGAGGTCCAGCAACCCTCCGATATCACCTATCGAATCTACGACTGGGGCCGTGCGCCGAGCGAGGCCCGACCGCTCCACGTCGTCCAGGCCCGAGCCGCGATCCACCCCGCCATTCGCGTCGCGCCGGTTCCCCTACCCGAACCGGCGGCGGGACAATGGGTGGATCTCGTCACCTGCCCCCACTTCCGCCTCGATATGGTGACGCTCGACGATGAGCCCGCTCTCCCTTATAGAGAGGGCGACGGTTGCCACGTCTTGACCGTCGTAGGAGGCGTGGCGACCATCTCCGGCGACGGTTGGGGCGAACGCCTCGGCCGGCACGAATCGCTCGTGATGCCCGCGCGGATCGGAAAGTATGTCCTTCGCGGCGAACCGGGCAGCCGGGTCCTCCGTGCCGCGCCGCCGGTGCCGGCATGATGGCACCTCTTCCCGGTCCGGCGGCGGTCAATCGAGGGGATGGGTCCGCCCCCGCGATGGACATCCTGATCAGGCGTTGGGTCGGCAGTGTGCTGCGGTCTCACCGACCGCTGCTCACCATCGCCGTCCGCCAGCGGGCCCAGATGGAAGGCTGGCTCAAGTTCGAACTCGCCCGGGTGATCGAGCGGGAAGGATACGAGCCGGTTCGGGTCGAAGCGGGATTCGGGGAGGTCGGCTTTCGCTCGGACATCTCCTTCGTCGCGGGTGGCGATCGCTTCGACGTGGAGTTGAAGACGCCGAACACTAACTGGTCCGTCCCGGGCGTCGAGAGTCCGAGTCGTCCGGTGACCAAGAACATCGCGAGCATCATCGTCGATGCCGCCAAGCTCCGGTCCTGTCCGGGCCACGGCATCGTCTGTTTCGTGCTCTTCCCGGTCCCGGCGCGGGACCGGCGGTGGGTCACGTATCTGGAGAGGATCTCCCGCGGCATCGGCGTCCCATTGACTCCATCCGACCATTGCTCGCGCGTCAAGATCCCCCTCGGCCAAGATAGGTCTTGCGACGTCGTCGTCTGCGCCTTCCCGGTGTCCGGGACCGGACTGACGAGCGAGACAAAGGCTCGATCGCCGACCGAGTTACCGACCGCGTGACCACGACCGCTCTCACCCGCCGGAGGCCGAACGATGACCGACATGCCTTTTGACGACCTCGAACAAGTCCTCCGCACCGCCGAGCGACACCGCGATGAAGACCTGGCCACCTTGCTCCGCCTCGTCGCCCAGCCGAGCATCAGCGCCCAGGACATCGGGGTGCGGGAGTGCGCCGCGCTGGAGGCGGACCTGCTCCGGGCGGCCGGGCTGACGACGCGGGAGATCGAGACCGCCGGACATCCCATGGTGTACGGGGAATGGCTCGGCGCGCCGGACAAGCCGACCGTGCTGTTCTATGGGCACTACGATGTCCAACCACCCGACCCGCTCGACCTGTGGGAGTCGCCGCCGTTCGAGCCGACCGTCCGCGACGGACGCATCTACGCCCGGGGCGTGGCCGACAACAAGGCCCAGCATTTCAGCCACGTCGCCGCGATCCGGGCCTGGCTGGTGACGACCGGTTCGTTGCCGGTCAACGTCAAGGTCCTCCTCGAAGGCGAGGAGGAGACCGGTAGCCCACACCTCGACGAGACCGTCCGGGCCCACCGCGACCTGCTGGCCGCCGACCTGGTCTACACCTCGGACGGCCCCGTCACCGACGATCGCTACCCCGAGATCGCCTTCGGCGTCCGCGGCCTGCTCTACATCGAGTTGCGGGCGACCGGGCCGAACCGCGACCTGCACTCCGGCCACTGGGGCGG